>CAKZYM010001129.1 GCA_937884685.1 uncultured Calothrix sp. | reverse complement strand
CCCCCTCTACTCCCTCTCCAATTACCAATTATCAACTACCTAACCAGACCGATAAGCGGGAAAAAAATTAGATTGAAACAACTTCTCAACTCTCGTATTTAAAGATTCTGCTCGTAGATGAGTTAGATAAGTATATTTCTCCCAATCTGGAATTAATTGTAGTGCAAACCAGTCATGTCTTTGTTTGGAAAAACCTGCTTTGAAGTGATATAAGCTGTCTTTTGTTCCTCCGACACCGCTTCCTATATGCATCAGTTCGTTACCGCGTTGTTTGGCCCAATATCGAACGTAATCTAATAAGTAGTTAAATGGAGATAAAGGTAAAAATTTATTTTTAGTTCCACCTAAATGAGCTTGAACTATTTTTCCACATTCAAAAAATATACAGGCTGCTGCAATTTCTGATTCAATTTCTACTAGACATAAATGTATGTTTCTATCCAGATTTTGTAAATCGACGAAATATTCTTGGTCAAAATAATAAAATTTATTTGCAGCTACACGATTCATGGTTTCCTGATAAATCGCTTGAAAATGTTCGAGATATTCTACTAAATTTACCATCCTGGCAGTAAATCCCAGCCGCTTGCATTTATTGATTGTGCTTTGATGACCTTTTCTAGTATTTGCCCAAATTTGTGACTCGGAAAGTTTTAAATCAATAGAAATTGTCTCACCAATATGATTGATATATTTATTTATATTCTGATTTATATTCTTCCGTGCAAATATCTGACTAAATTGATTGCTTAAAATAGGATGTAGCTGAAAAAATGCCGAACAAATACCTTTATTTTTAAAATAATAATTTAATTCCTTGAGAGCAAAATTCGTAAAATTATATTCTTTTGTAGCTGCTTCACTGAGCAAAATACCAGGATAACCATAGGGTGATATTGCATCTGAATATAAATCTAAAAAATTCTGTGCTTGCGAACCCAATATGTCATTGCAGGAACGGGTTAAGAAAGGTAAGAAAAAAATTTTATCTCCATCAATTACTACAAAAGCTTGACTTGTAGATTCCGTTCTTTTTGCTTCTAAACGAGCATATTCTGGTAAATGATAAACATCATATCGAAGTTTATCGAGGGTTTGTAGCCACAAAGTATTTTGGCTATCAATGACTTGAATATCCATGAGTTAGCAGTTTTAACTTCTGCTTCTTAATTAGCCATCTAACTGCGGCAATTCGATTAATAGTGCTTCTTTTGATAAACTTAAAAATTGCCGTACAGGTAATCACAGGGTATCTAAATAAATTCCCAATTACCTTGTTTCTATATTGTTCTTGCTTAACTAAATTTCCTTCTTCCCGATAGATAGATAAGCAGGTTAAATAGCGATAAATTTCCTCTGATTTGATTATGTAATTGTATTCAAAATCCAAATATTCATTCAACAGCTTGTAACATTTAATGGCTTCTTTTAGCTGCTGTATTTTTTTCATACTGCTAAATAAACCATTACTATGTACCCGGTAAACTGCTAAAGATTGGTTGATATAGCCGATTTTTCCATGTCTTGCATTCAATACATGTAGTACCCAGTCCCCACAAACAGTATCGCAATACCATTCGGGAAATTCATCAAACAAACCTCTTCTATACAGAGTTGAACAGGTCGGAATGAAGTTGCTTTTTAAAATATTTTCTATGCTGGAAAATGCTGGTGGTTCAAAATCGTTATATCTCCGAGAAGTACGAGATTTATCTTCAAAAATTGTTGTAACGTCATGAAAACAAATTGCACATTCAGGATGATTATCTAGAAAATCTACCTGTTGCTGAAGCTTATAGGGAGAAGTCCAATAGTCATCTCCATCTAGAATCGCAATATATTCACCCCTGCAAGCTTGGAGTGTTTGTACAAAAATCTTTTGACCGTAGCAACCCAAGTTTTCTTCGGGTAATATCAAGCGAATTTTATCTGGATACTGTTTTTGATATTCAATCACAATCTCCCGCGTTTTATCGCTAGAAAAATCTTCTCCTATGATGATTTCATAACTAAAATCAACTTCTTGCAACAGTATACTTTCTATAGCTTGTGCAATAAATTTTTCATGGTTAAAAGTAACAAGAGAAACACTGACTTTAGGATTATTTCCTGTTAATTGCGAATCAACTGGCCCGAAGAACATTTTGGTAGAGCATTTCATTGATTGTATTTCCCCCTGTAGCTGCAAGCCTGATAATCTGACCAATATTACTAATTTCTTTAGCCCCAATTGCAGTACCCGTAGGTAATGCTAATACTCTGGATGCTAAACGTCTGGTATTCGTTAACATCAAACCCATATCCGCAATCCGAGAGCGTAGTGGCTTCATTTGATGACAACCGGGATAAAAATAACGTCTTGTGAGAATATTTTCTGCCCACAAAATCTGGTGAATTATGTCGCGGTTAATTCTAGTTATTGACTCATCAATTTCTACGATGACGTACTGATAGTTACATTTTTCTGCTTTGTCATAACTAATTAGATTAACACCTGGAATATTTGATAATTCCTGTAGATATTGATGATAATTTTCACGGTTGGTATTTATAAAATCTTCTATACTCTCTAGTGATGTCAACCCCATAGCGGCAGATACTTCGCTCATCTTTCCGTTAGTTCCTATGAAGTCAACACAATCATAATCACTAAAACCGAAGTTCTTCATGTAGCGAATTTTATCAGCCAATTCACTATTATTTGTAACAATTGCACCCCCTTCAAAACTGTTACAAAATTTGGTCGCATTAAAACTAAATACTTCTACATCGCCAAAATTACCTATCATCTTTTGTTGATGAGAGCATCCAAAAGCATGAGCAGCATCGAATAAAAGTTTTAATTTATAGCGCTTAGCAATGTCTTCCAGTGCTTCTACATCACATCCTCTTCCCCATAAATGTACCCCTATTATTGCTGTCGTTTTATCTGTAATTAATGACTCGATTTTTCTCGGGTCTATATTATGAGTATCGGGGTCAACATCGCAGAAAACCGGCTCAATCCCCACCCATTTCAAAGCATGAGCAGTAGCAACAAAGGTAAATGATGGAATGATGACTTCACCTGTTAATTCGCAAGCTCTGATAGCTATTTCCAATCCTGTAGTCGCGTTACAAGTTGCAATACAGTGTTTGACTCCCACCAATGAAGCTATATGCTGCTCAAATGCTTGTACGAATTGTCCGTTATTCGTCAACCATTTGCTATCTAAAATATCGTTAATACGTTGCAATAAAACTTGCTTAGAACCAATATTCGGACGACCAACATGTAACTTTTCTGGAAAAGTCGGTACACCACCGAAAATAGCTAACTCATTTAAATGTTTTTTCATATTGATTATTGCCTTTAAATATTAGCTAAAATCAGATATTTAGGGCAATTAAGTAAATATAAAACCCTAGAAAATCTGCAATTAGCTATTAAAAATTAGCGTCTAAAGGCAAATTAAATAATGCCTAATTTATTTATACTCATGCCGAATCTACTTATAAATGCAACGTTAATTTAGACTAAAAATCGACGACTATCTAATTATTGAAAGCCAATTAGAATAATTTCAATACTTTCAATACTCAAAATGCCTTTATATAAATCTAATGAATTACAATCCATTAGAACAAATAATTACTAGCCGATTTCAAAGCTTTGATTTAATAGAACACTTTAAGAGAAATCAAAGCTATATATATTTAATACAGTTTCCAGGACTTTGCTCTTCTGCCAATGGTTCCTTTTAATATCCATATGATAAATAGCTGATTCAAAAACAAAAACTTGGATATTAAGTAATTCGTTAGCGTTTTTTACAAGTCTTAGAATACCCACCGCTGGGTGTAATGTTGTATTTCTTTTCCTTAGTATAAATAAAATCACGTATAATTTACGTAATAGTTATTAAGTTTTATTAAAGATATTGTGGGATTCAATTAAACAATCGTGAAGAAAAACCTTACTATTGACTCAATTCCATAGCCGAAAAGGTTTATAAAAAGGTTGTCAATGCTGGGTAAAACCCCCCATGACAATATGAGTTATCTAATGGTAAGGCATAGATATGTATTAAGTTTAATATTTAAGCTGGGTTATGGATAATTGACTTAAGGAACTACAATTATTGCCCACATGCTTGCTGCTAAAGCGATAGAGGCTAAATGCTGCAATAGCAGACAGCGTAAGGGTTGACGTGCTATTTTCTGTGTTAGGAATACCGTTAATAAAGTTGAAAAAATCAAGGTACTACCCTGTAGAAAAGCGATAACAGCAGGATGGGCTACTAATATTGGTAGAGATGCACCATTCAAACCAAGAGTTGCAAAAGTTACTGGTAAAATGCGTCCTGCTTCATTCAGAGCTAAACGTAAATAATGAGCTAAACTACCACCTAAAACTAATGGTAAATAACCATAAGCAAGTTCTACGAAAGGTTTGGGTTTGATTAGTCTAATTTCATTTTTGCGCTGAGATATTGTATTTTTTAGATAGCAATTAAAACGGTAAAAAATTTGCATCAAACCATAAGCTAAAACAGGAATCGTTGCGGGGATAATTAAAGCAAGTATTGATAAACCAGAATGCTGCCAAAAATTATTTAAATTTAATTGTAATGAGAGAATATTTTTGATTTCAGGTAAGCGATGCAGGTACACTCCTCCCAATAGCAAAAATAATAGCGCGACTTCATAACTATGAGGTGTATGAGTAGTCCATAATTCAATACCCGGAGGACGTAAATTAAACTCAACCGAGCGATGGGGACAAGCTTTGAGACAAGTCATGCACAGAACGCAATCTTTGTTATCTTCCAATTGTGCGGGATGAGAATATAAAGGACAGCCATTTGTTTCTAACCCTTCACCTTGTTGTGGACCACCTTTATAACATTGATAGGTATTACAGCTAGCAGAACAAATACCTTGCTGCGCTCTTAATTCCGTCATTGACAACTTAGCAAATAACCCATTCATTCCGCCAATAGGACACAAATATCGACACCATAACCGTCTTTCAAAAATGGCAGAGCAAATCATTGCTCCGGCAGTAATTAATAACAGCAAACAAGCGCTTAAATAAGCAGTATTTTCTAAATTCCAAAGTTCTTCCCAAAGAAAAATTAGAGTAAACATGGCGAATAAAAACCATCCACCCCATTTTTCAGCTTGCTGTCTTGGCCAAGATTGAAGTTTTCTGGGAAACAGCCATAAAGATAATTTCTGCGTAACTTCACCGTAAATCATAAACGGACAAAACGCGCACCAAATCCGTC
>CAKZYM010001128.1 GCA_937884685.1 uncultured Calothrix sp. | reverse complement strand
CGAACAAAGTACCAAGAAATCCAGATTTATATTTTGGCAAACATCCTCTAAAATTAAGGTGCCTTTAACTTTTGGTGCTAAGACATTGCTTGCCATATCCAGCGTCTTAAGTTGAGTAACACCGCCACCAGCAATACCCGCTGCATGGATAACACCATTGATTTGACCAAACTGTTCTATTGACTGGGTAATCACAGACTGCATTTGTTCGCTATCGGTCACATCAGCAGTTTTAATTGCAACTTCTGCTCCCAATTCTTCAAGCAATTGCACTTTTTGAATCTGACGACTAATAGAATCTTGGCTATCATGATTTACTAACCACTGCTCCCACTCCGAGCGTTCAGGTAGTCCCCTGCGTCCGATGAGGATTAATTTAGCCTGGACGGTTTCTGCTAAATGTTCTGCTAATACTAAACCAATGCCACCCAGTCCACCAGTAATTAAGTAAACTCCACCCTCTCTTAATCCAGTTTTACCAGCAATGCTATCATTTATTGAGACTGCTTCAAAAGTTTGCACCCAACGGTGAGAGCCACGATAGGCGACTATCTCCGATATCTGTTGTCGTGTTAATTCTGCTGCGAGACTATCGATGATTTTGTTTGATAGAGGGGTTTGAGGAGAATTTATTGCTAAATCAACAAGGCTGCAATTGATATTCCGATATTCCTTGGGAATTACCTTACATGGACCTAATACTGTAGCCTTCTGGGGACATAAATTTTCCGAGCCTAGGATATCGTATAGATTACTGGTTACGACCATCAGTTTGAGAGAATCCCAAACATCTTGTTTTCCTATTGCTTGTGCTAAGAACAGCAGGCTATAGAATCCAAGACGCTGGTAATCTTCAAACAACTCTGGCTTGCTATTGAGCAACGTCTCATTTAGTGTAACATTCCAAAAATGGGCGATCGCATTTGGCTTAAAATTCTGCTTTTGCAGTTCTTGCAGCAATAAATCGTAGTCATTCGCTTGTTGGGGATTGATTTCATAAGTCAGGTTATCGAGCTGATTAAACTGTTCTCCTATCCCAACAGTGATGACATCTTGTCCCTGCTGTTCGAGTCGTTTAGCAAATTCGGCACCTACTTCATAGCTATCTAAGAACACTAAACAACACAACTTTTCTTGACTCGGTTCTTCTACTTGCAAAAAATCCAGTGGCATGGATTGTTTCCACACTGGAATATAGAACCAATCTGCTATACTTGGCTTTTTATTTAATGAGTGCTGTGATTCTATTTCTAAGTCAGATGACGAATCTACCTCCACCGAGTAACGCTCAAGTTCAACGGGATGATTTGCTGAATTTTGCCCTAATAATTCTTGGGAGGCTGTTGGCTCAAACCAGTAACTTTGTCGCTCAAAGGGATAGGTAGGTAAAGGGAGACGATGACGGCGCTCATGAGCGTAAAAACCTGACCAATCAATCTTGATTCCCGACATCCATAGTTGACCCAAAGTATTTAGTAAAAATGCGACATCTGAATCGCGATTCTGAGAATCAGCTATTGAGGTCAGTACAGTCAATTTTTCTGTAGGATATTGTTGGGCATAAATACTTAAAGTATCTCCGCAACCAACTTCCAGTAAAATTTGCTGACTATTTTTAACTAACTCCTTAATTCCTTCATTAAAACCCGCTGCTTTGCGTTGCTGTGTCCAATAGTTAGGGTCGCGAGCTTCAGTTTCAGTAATCCAAGTTCCACTAATATTAGATATAAATGGAATTGTCGGCGGATTAAGCTGGATTTTTTGTAATGACTCAGCAGAAAACTCTTTCGCTAACAGTGTAAGAGCATCTTCAAGGGAAAAAACTCCAGCTATAGTGGCAGCGAGGTATTCACCAATATCCTGTCCAATCATTGCTGCGGGAGAAATACCCCAAGAGAGCCACAATTGAGCCAAAGCATACTCAATAACGAATAGAGTGATTTGAGCAAATTTTGTTTGTTGGAGTTTCTCGACTGCTGCTTCCCGCTCAGATTCGTTCGGATAAATTACAGAACGCAAATCTAACTTTAGATGTGGTCTTAATATTAGACAGCATTGTTCTACCTGTTCGCGAAAAATCGGCTCAGTTTCATAGAGTTCCTTGCCCATGTCTGCATACAACGTACTTTCACCAGGAAAAATGAATGCCACAGAGCGAGTTCCTGACTCCTGAAATTGTGTGAAAACTCGTGGTGAAACTTGCTGATTCAATTCCTGAACTGCATCTTGGGTATCGGCGCAAACTAATATGCGTCGATGATTAAAATCTCTGCGCCCTACTTGCAAAGTATAAGCTACATCTGCTAGATTTAAATCGGAATGTAGCTTCAGATGTTGACTAAGATTTTGCGTTGCTGCTTCTAACGCAGACTCGGTTTTTGCTGATAGTAATAACAATTGCCAAGGACAGGAAGGACTAGAAGCTGGAAGTGTGGGAGCTTCTTCCAGAACTACATGGGCATTTGTTCCCCCCATTGCTAAAGAGCTAACACCAGCACGACGTGGGGTTGAGCCTTTTGTCCATTCCGCTAGCTTGGTATTGACATAAAAAGGACTATTAGCAAAGTCAATCTGAGGGTTGGGCTGCTCAAAGTTTAAGCTTGGTGGAATTAACTCATGTTTCAAAGCTAGAGAAGTCTTGATTAATCCCGCAATTCCAGCTGCTGCATCTAAATGACCAATGTTAGTTTTAACAGAACCAATGGCACAGAAATTC
>CAKZYM010001127.1 GCA_937884685.1 uncultured Calothrix sp. | reverse complement strand
TGCTGGGTGTGCGAGAGTCCAGAACAAGCGGACATTGTATTACACCAATACGAATTTAATTTTGACTAAGCAATGAAAAATACCCTAAGAACAAGTAGCTATGTTCTTGGTAGCTTGGGGGCTGCAATATGTCTAGTCCCCTTTATCCCTGCCGTATTTCAACAGGTAGGAGTAGCTATCAAAGAACAACAAGACCAGCTAAACCTGCAACTACAAAAATCCGCTATAGCGAGACGAGAAGAACTCCGTCGATATAGCTTCTCAGAACGTAGAAAAAGCTTAGATGCAGCATCAAGAGCAGGGGAACACGTTGAATACAGCAATGTGACCGTAGAAAACTACGCAGACAACGTTAATCATCCCCCAAAACTTGATATGTCAGCATTCAAGCCCAATCAACGCATCCAAGTTTTTGACCGCAACGGTGTATGTATAGGTCGCATCCGTAACCAACGATTCGAGTGGGTGCGATTCGTTGTTTAGTAAATACATAGCTAAACCGGTGAAACTTGGATAAAAACAAGCACCGAACTCTTTAGATGATGTAGGTGAAAGTCCTACCCACAAGGTTCATGTGTGACTCCTCATCTGCCCACACCGAACAAGCTCGGTTCTTGTAGAGTGAAGCTGGGAACAGGGCGTAATCAGACAATTGTTATGGATTGACACTGGCGCTAAAAGGGAATTCTCACGGTGAAACAGAGCCTAGAAAAGTGACCTAAATTTCGTACCATGGGCATAACTAACAAAACCCTGAGTGAATCAGAGCTAATACCCGCTGCATTTTCCACTCGATAGCAGCTAGAACCTAGGGTATCTGATGGTTAAATTGGCTACACCTAAAAGAATAAAATAATCATCTTTAGGGAACGAATAAAAACGAATCAAAGGTCACGGGACGGTCGAACCCCGTGTAGGTAAGACGAGATACGGAACTCCTTTGATTCGGGTAGGATGCGACGTAATTGTCGCAAGGTATTCAGAAAACACTTAACAAAGTAGAGCATGATTAGGCACAGTAAGAAAATTTCTAGTGAATCTTGGAAGAATCTAAATTGGAAGAAATTCCGCAAAGATTTATTCCGCTTACAATGTAGAGTGTTCAAAGCTATTAAAGCAGGTAACAAGCGTAAAGCTCTGTCACTTCAAAAGCTTATTATGAAGTCCAAAGCAGCGAGATTCTTAGCAATTCGACAAGTAACTCAGTTAAATTCAGGTAAAAAAACCGCTGGAATTGACGGGGTAAAATCACTCAATTTCAAAGAGAGATTTGAACTCGAAGAACTCCTAAAGGAAAATAGCAATAATTGGAAACACCAGGGTTTACGTAGCATCCCAATCCCCAAAAAGGATGGATCTACAAGAAATCTAAAAATACCCACCATCAAAGACAGAGCTTGGCAATGTCTGATGAAATACGCTATAGAACCTGCTCATGAAGCTCAGTTCCACGCGAATAGCTACGGTTTTAGACCGGGACGTTCCGCACATGATGCACAACATGCCCTGTTTATGAACCTAAGCTCAATAGCAAATGGAATAACTAAAAGGATACTAAGTATAGATATCGAAAAGTGCTTCGACAGGATTAATCACTCTGCCATTATGGAAAGAGTAATAGCACCTAAAGGTATTAAAGAAGGAATATTCCGTTGTCTAAAAGCCGGTACAAATCCCGGATATCCAGACCAAGGAACCCCCCAAGGTGGAGTCAGTGCGCTACGAGGCGCATGGTGGTATTGCTTAGTTTAGTTAAATAAGGAGGTAATTAATTAAACAGTATAAGTTGGTTGCTCACCCCAGAGCGCCAAGGCTGAGTCGGCAGGCGGGGGACAATGAGTAATAACCCGTTTGAAGCCCGATGAACAAGGGACAAAACGCTGGCACTCCGTTACAGCGTGAGGTTTCGAGCCTGGATTTGACTATGACTACGAAAGAAACCTTTGTCAGAAGCGCCCACACCTTGGACGTACTGTTAAAAGACGGAGATGGTACGAGATACCTGGTAAATCAACCTTTTGCGCGGTTGACGAAAAGGTCTTTAGAATCGGACTGAACCGCTCTAATTATAGGGGTATAAATTATCGGCTGGTATCGGGGACACTGGGTCTGTGTCTTACGGGCGTAAAGAAGGAGTCTAAGGTCAAATGTAATACATACCACTATGTGAACGTAGGAAGCATGATGGTTGGTCTTTACGAAGACTGGGCTAACTGCGGCTGACGTAACCATCATGTGGCAGAGCCGTCGTAGTAGTCGGAGCCAGATAAGGTCTGGCACATGGCGAAGGACGGCAGTCATTGTAAAAGGAACGGTACAGGGAATTAGAGAGGACTAAGATGTATGTCCGATATTATCAAAACCCAACGTAGCTTAGCCACAAAGGCAGAGCATAATCCTTTACATCAGTTTGACCATTTATATCGGTTAATCTGCCGAGAAGATTGGATACGCGCTGCATTGAAGTCCGTGCTTGCTAACAAAGGAGCAAAGACTGCGGGAATTGATGGCGTAACTAAAAAGGAGCTTGCTTCAAATACGGCGAAAGATGAATTTGTCATTAAGTTGCAAGCAGAACTGCGGTCTAAGCAGTTTAAACCAAAACCAGTACGCCGCGTTTACATTCCTAAAGCTAATGGTAAGCGTCGTCCACTGGGTATTGCAACCCTTAGAGACCGAGTAGTACAAATGCTGTTGAAGATGGCATTAGAACCAATATGGGAAAGTGACTTTCTTAACTGCTCCAACGGTTTTAGACCAAAACGCAGAACACAAGATTGCATAGCCCTTTTGGACAGTTACA
>CAKZYM010001126.1 GCA_937884685.1 uncultured Calothrix sp. | reverse complement strand
AAAGGCATTACCCATTCAGGACAACTAATAGCCATTACTTGATGATCAAAATCACCATACTGTTTTTGAAGTAAAGTATCATCTTGACCTTGATATTGTTGGTAAAAGTTTGTTCGATATCCTATTCCTTCCAAAGCACTTTATTTGGCTTCTGGTGTGTCTAAATATGTTTGATGGGTTAATACTTTTAAACTCTTGATAAATCGCTCCCTATAAAATTCAATATCTTTTTCTTTTTCATAAATTATTGGCAGTAATCGTTGCTCTTCCAACTGAAAAGATAATAGGTTTAAATTTAATTTATATGCTTTGTTTACAATTGAAATTGCTTCTTTAATTTTACCTTGGTGCTGCAATGTATTAATCAAATTTAAATATATAATAGTTGATTTAGGATAGTTTTTTAATCCTTGCTCATAAATTATGATTGCTTTCTCGTATTCATTTAGTGATTTATGACATTCGGCTAAAGCAATATAGAAAAATACATCACCATTGTTAGTTTCTAAAACTTTTTGATATTCTTTAATAGCTTCTTGATATTTTCCTTGTCTATAAAAAGAATACCCATAATTAAGCGCTGCTTCTATATAATCTTTTTTAGCTTCAAATGCAACTCCCATATTGTAGAGAATATTTGAATCGCGAGGTTTTAATTCTAAAGCTTTCTCATATGCTGTGATTGCTTCATCTATTTTTTCTTGCTCTAACAAAATATTTCCTAAGTTTAGATAACTACCAAAATGTTTTGGTTTTACTACAATGGCTTTTCTATAGATTGATTCGGCTTTTTCAAAATCTCCTGCTTCACCATATATATGACCTAATTGGTTGTAAGCATCAATCCACTGATAATCAATATGAATAGCTTGTTGGTAAGCTTGAATTGCTTTGTAAATAGCACCAAGTTTTTCTAAAATTAAACCCATGGTGTAGTGTCCTAAAGCTTGTGAAGAATCAATCTCTAGAGACTTTAAAATAGCTTCTAGTGCTTCTGAATAGCGTTCAGATGTATAAAATAATGTACCTAAATTCAAGCAAGCATGTGCATGATTGCTATCTAATCGTAATACTTCTTTCAACTTATTTTCGGCTTCAACAATTCGTTTATTGTGTAATAGCTCTAAAGCTTCTTTATGAAGTTTTTCAACTTTATCACTATCACTTTTAGACTTTTCACCAATAAAGCTTTGATATTGCATGATTCAAAAATATTTAGATTTATATTATATCTAACTCACAAAGTCTTTCTAATTCAACAACTTTTAAATTGTTATGCTGAAGCGATATCACTTCTTTTTTGCTCTCATATTCAAAACTAATCTTAGCTTTAAGACGAGGTAACAAAGCTTCCCATTGCTTTTCACTTAACTGCAACACCAAAGAAATTTCTAAACCTTCATTAATATCTAAATCTTGCATTAACAAATTCATACTGACAGCAGATAAAAGCATTTCAGCGTAATCACCATCGCTGTTACTAATATCAATCAGCAAAGTTGTATATTGAGCATCATCTCTAGTTGCTAAAGTTCTAACGACTTTTTCTAACTCTGTTCCAAGAACTTCTTCCGATTGAGTCCAATCTGGAAAAATTATCAAGTTAATTTCTCTGAGATTTAAAGCCTCAATTGTAGTTTCAATCAACACATTCGCAACATTTTTTGCAGTTGATGACCAAGAAAATTTCTTTGCTTGTTCAATTCCCCTATTAATTAATAATTGACGAATCACTGGTTTTTGTACTTCACATAGAGCATTTGCTAATTCTTCAGCATCCGAGTCATTAATATAAATTGCTGCTTCTCCTGCAACTTCCGGAATAGAAGCATTAGCACAAGTAATTACCGGACAACCACAAGCCATTGCTTCAAGGATTGGTAAACCAAAACCTTCGTATTTTGAGGGATATACTAGTACAATTGCTCCACTATAAGCAATTGCTAATTCTTCATCGCTCAACTGCAACATGTGTACCGTGCTACCCGAAGTATAAGTTCTCCATTCGGGTGCTAAAACACCACCACTTCCAGTACAAACAATATCAAATCCGCTGCGGGAAACTAATTTAACAAATGCTTCAAAAAATAAATTACTATTCTTGTATCCAACAGAAGCACCTATTAAAAGAAAATAGGGTTTTGTGATTCCGTACTTGGTTCTAAAGAAATTAATTTGTTCAGTTTCAGCCGGATAAAAACTATCTTTAACTCCTAAATGAGCCACGGTAATAGCATCCGGATTAATCTCAGGAAAACATTTAACTAAATCTTTAGCCGTGTTTTCAGAAATAGTAATATACGAACTAGCATGTTGAATTCCATAATGCTTTTCTCGCCACATAGGATGATTTAAATCCCACCCCATGATTTCTGGAATCATGTCATGTGCCATGAAAATAGAAGGTGTTGTTATAGGTGTTGTGTAATAAGAAGAAATAAATAAATCAGCTTCTTCTTCGTCGCATATTTGTTGCAGTATTTCTCGGTCTGTATCGGCATCTTTATAGTCATAACGAGGAGCTTGACGATATCTAATACCTGGAATTTTAGGAGTTGTACCGACTCTATCTAAAACTATGATATGTTTAGCAAAATCGTTATCTGACCATTCTTCTAACAGTGATTTCCAAACACGAGCAATTCCTGTTTCATAAAGTTGAAAAAATATACCATCAACTAATATTATTGGTTTTGTTTTACTAATTGATATAGCTTTTTGTCGAATTTCATCAGCTTCTAAAAAATACCAATTGGCAGAACTTTCTTTTTTTTGAGCAATAGGTACTATACCGCATGAATCAACCTTATCAACCTGAGTTTCATCACCAACCCAAGCAAAATATTCCCGTAGTAGCAGAGGAAACTTTTTTTGTTTTTGCAAAGCAGTCCATTGACAAATAGCATCAGTGTAACCGTAATATTGTTCTTTGAATTTGATTTGTTCCTTTGTAACGTAGGAAAAATGTTGAAAAATCAAACCATGTTCTTCTGTCTCAGAATGGGTAAATGGATTTATATGAGCCACATCAATCCATTCACCATTTGACAACTGTTCTTGTAATCTCGGAGGTTCGTGAGCTACCCATACAGATCCAGGCTTATATCTCCAAGTTCTTAACCATTCTTGTTGAGGATTTTGAGCGTAACAGTTACGTGTACTAATTACCAAATCTTCTCCAACAAAATACCAGCACCAATAAAAAGCAGCAGTTTTATCAGGATTGTCAATAAACATTTTTCTGATATTACACAACTGTTCAAAAGTCCACAATTCGTCAGCATCTATTTGCCAAAGAAGGCATTCTTCATGAATATTAAACAGTGGCTCATTAACCATTTCGCGTTTTCCTTCCCAAAAAACGCTTGGTGGCTTGCGATAGATTGTGATGTTATTTGGATAAAGCTGCTTTAACTTGTCAACATATTCGCTTGTTCCATCAATACTACGTCCATTAGAGTGAATCTTGTCCGTAATTTTTCCACCTAGAGGAACACTCCAAGAGGTATCATGTTTTAAATCAGCAACTCCTTCAACAATATGCCAATGCCAGTTAAAAGGTAGTCGCTTAAATACATCAATGTGATAACGGATAAATGGTTCCCCGTTCAGAACTATTGTAAAGAAATGAATTGGTAAATTTGATGAGTCAGACTTCCTATTTAAAGTAATTTGATCTAAATTATTTAACCTTTTAAAAATTGAAAATCCATTACGAACCGAAGAGTTTTGAAGAATTAGTTCATAATTAGAGTCTGAGAGTAGTTGAAGATGATTTTGATAATTTTTGAAGGTACGTATATCATCTAAACATATAAGTTGTGCTCCATAAACTTCACCTAATTCGACACTTCCTGTAAACTCGGAACCATCAATTAATACTAAATCAAAAAATTCAATACTATTTTCTTGTTTAATCTTCTGAATGCCATTACTAGTAACACTAGAATTTTTCACATATTCTATATCCTGTTCTAACCAGCCTAATACTTGTTCCAGAGGATAAAATTTCAAGTTATTTTCTGTACTTTGGTAAAAATCAATAACTTGTTCTTTTCTTGGAAACTTATCTAAAGATACAGATGAAACATTGTAGCATTGTACAAAAGAATCATTTTTGTATCTGTTCTTCAATTCTGCAAATCTAGTTTTTGAAACCTCCATACAAAAGAGTTTCGCCTTGTTAGGATTATTTCTTAGCTCTGTTACGAATGCTTCAGTACTTCCACAACCTGAAGACGAACCAATTTCTAAAATAGTTTGAATTTTTTCATTTTTTACTAGTTGCTGAATAGCATAATAGAACTCATCATTTTTTATTTCAGGTGGGATTATATAGTTAAGTTGAGAACTTTCAATTCCGCTATTTACCAAATTATCCAATAGTTTTCCTACAGAAGCCGATATTTCTTCAAAACTCCATTCTTGAAAATACAAATTTTTTATCTCTGGTAGATAATAATGACGACCTCCATCTCTTGGGTCTAAACGAGAGTATTTACGAACTTTTTCCTTGCGCTTTTCTTCACTATTAATAAATAAATCTAGATGATAAATACTTAAATTACTTAAGCAATGACCTTTATCTATTAAATTATGAATACTCTCATGAATTTGCCCTGAATATAAAATATTATTATTATGTTTGAATAGCCTTCTTTGAAAGTCAGGATAATGAGGCTTGCTAACAATAAAGTTAGTTAAATTCAAAGGAGTAATCCATTTTCTTGGAAACCAGAAATTATCAGTATTAAAATCTTTTTTCGCTGATTTAATATGTGCAATAAAATCTAGAGTCTGAGTATTAATAAATTCATCTGAGTCAAGCACAAAAACCCACTCAGTTTGAACATGCTGTAAATACACATTCCTTTGCTGAGAATGATTCCCCGTCCATTTTGAATCTATTACTTTTGCCCCATAGCTTAAAGCTATATCACATGTAGAATCATTACTACCACCATCAACTATTATAAGTTCATCGTAAATATTACTTAGAGATTCTAGTGCAATTGCTAGTGTTTTTTCTGCATTTTGCACCATCATGCAGACGGAAAGACTTGACATAATTAATGTTTAATTCTTTATTTGATTGCAAACAATAATTGATATTCTGTGCGGTTTTCGATAAGAAACAAAATTATTTAGCAGTTTTCTGATTTGTATTCTTAGCTGATTCCTTCTTCAAATTCTCCAAACCCCTCTTATAATCCTCCCTCTCAGGATTCAACTTCACCAATTTTTCCAAAGTTTCAATCGCACCTGGAATATCGTCCAACTGTAACCGCACTTGCAATAAACCGTCCAGCGCTACTTGATTATTTGGTTCTCGTTGCAACACTAATTTATAACCTTGCTCCTGCTGTTTTAATGTCGATTCCCTAGATGCAGCTTGTGGTACATCATCTTGTCGAGCAATTTCCTGTATTGCTGGAATTGCTGCCATAACGGTAGAACCAAAAAAAGATATTATCGAGATTAAAATAACTAACTTCTGCCGCTTTTTCGCTTTCTCGCGGTTTTGAACTACGTATTCTTCCTTAGAACTATCCATATTTTTAGTAATCGCTGTGGTAAATACTTATGTTAAAAACCTTTCCGTTCTCAGGATGCCCCGCAGCAAGCGCGAAATTATCATGCTCTTGCATATTTTCTAATGTGATTACTTTAACTGCACTCCTAATCATCTCAATTACAACAAGAGATATATTTTGTAATTCACAAAAAATTTTTTGTACAGTCATTCCAAATAAAAAACACATGGTAGTGCATTAACGCATTACGAAAATTAATTAGAATAACTATATTCAAGCTAATTAAAAATTTTGCTAGTTATTAGGACAAACAATATACTCGACCTAATAAATGACACTTCATACTATTTTTTTATAAAGATGCGCTAAATTCAGCCCACGAAGGTGGGCTTTGTTTCAGTAGCCCCAGCCTTCTAGGCTGAGGGTGATTGAGCGCAACGTCATACAGAATTTGTATTATAGATATTTTCTGAATATCTTATTTAATCTTCACCCAAATCTAATCTCTCACACAACAAACAAGAGATGTTTTAATAATGATTCCAACCGCACTAAAATCAATCTTCTAAAAAACAATTCATAAAGCTTACCCAAAATCACCAGAACACATTTTTGTAATCTGGATATCTTTGCGTACTTACTTTAAGTTTGAAATAAACACATATCATAATATTTAAAATTTTACTTCTTGCTAGGTCGAATTCATGGGTAGGATTACTCCAGTGAATTTCATCCACAGCATAAAATACGCTTTACCGTTCGCGACTTCAAATTTTTTCTAAGAGGAACAGCAGCTTTAATAAAATAATGTGGTTTTAATTACCAAAATTTACATTTCACTCTAATGCACAATTATGACCAAGTGTCCTATTAATAAAATTTTGACAGTTTAATGTGGGTTATAAACTATTTTTAATTCCATGATATCGAACAAAGATACAAAAATCTTCCACCAATTTTCTCGTTTTGGCTATAACTCCCCTTATGTTCTCTCTGAGACACTACAATATAAACCCAATTGTTAAAATAATATTAAAAAATTCTCTAGATGGTATCAAAATTCGGATGTTTGCGATAATGTAGATAACGATTAATAAAAAGCGGTGAATATTTGCTACTCTCTATTTAATATCGCCTTGTGCTAAATTATTGAAACGATTATTTATATAATTGGATAATTGTCAGGGTTTATGCATATCGCGATGAATTGAGTAATTAGAGATAAAAAAATCTTCTCTAACTATGCTAAACTCGCTGGGTTATTGATAAATCGATTTGTTTGATAAGTAAATGACAGTAAATTTTGCTGAGTTCCAAAGTTTATTAGTGGTGATTACCGAACAAAACCGAAATTAACAGTAACCATGTAGAATTAGTTATGCTATATTCAAGAATAGTGAGACTTGCTTTGCGTGCATTACCGAACTCTACGCAGAGACTATAATTGCAAAGCGGAAAGCATTTTTGCCCTCAGCATTTACCCAAATTTTCAGTCTTATTTTAATTGAGGTTATGACTCAACAAGTAATTCACCCAATGGTGAAATTGCAACGCAATGTTCAATCGCTCGTAGATTCTCAGATCATTAAGCCTACAGATAGCATCTGGAAAATTGCTTTACTGTATGGTGACGAATGGCAGCACTGGAAACGCGAACTAGTTGATTTCGGCTTTACTATGCAAGACCCTGTAAAGGAGTTACTTGTAGTTGAAGGATGGGATGAAGAATAGTTTGTGAACTATGAAAGGATGAAGAATTAATTCTTTTAGTTTTGCCTTCATCCGACCTTTTTTACAAAGCTCTAAACTTACTGCTCTTGCTCATTCACAATTTGCTAGTGCTGTTGCAACTTCTTTAGCGGTTTGATATCTATCACTCGGCAAAGGTTCTGTAACTTTATCTATTAGTTCTTTTAACTTAGTGGTAATGCTAGGAATCTTCGCGACATCAAAACGAAAACTTCGTCCCTTCTGACGATAAAACTTGAATGGGTTCTCCCCTGTAAGTAAAAAGATTAAAGTAGGGCCAATAGCATATAAGTCTGATTGAGTTAATGGCTGTCCTCGTTCTTGTTCGGGGGCACAATATCCTTCTGCACCGATACGTGTCCCTGGTGCAGTACCAATTTCTTTAACAGCACCGAAATCCAACACAACTATGCGATTGTTGGAATTTCGCACCATTAGATTAGCTGGTTTTATATCCCTGTGAATCAATGGTGGGTTTTGACTGTGCAAATATTCAAGAATATCGCAAGTTTGCATCATCCACTCTATCGCTTGATTTACGTTGACAGGTCCCTTGCGATAAACATATTTTTCTAAATCTTGACCGTGGACTAACTCCATTGCCAAATATTTCTTTTTATCTTCCATGAAGAAGTCGTAGTACTTAGGGATTCCAGGATGATTGAGTAGTCCCAAAGTATGCGCTTCTCGCTGGAATAGTTCTCTTGCTTTAGCAATTTTTGCCATATCGGCATTCATCTGCTTAAGCACTAATAGCTTAGAATTACCTGTAGTTACTCCAGCAGGGTCCCATGCTAAGTAAGTGGTACCCATACCTCCCTGTCCTAAAGTTTTCAATACCTGATAATGGCGAATTGTTAGCTGAATTGAAAGAGGTTTACCACAATAGATGCAAAATAAGTTATCAGGTGAATTTCCTTCATGGGTGCAACTTTCCGATGCAGAAGCGGGGATTTGTGCAGATTTTGGCTGCTGCTGCTGTTCGGGTTCTAAAAGTTCTAATTTCAGAATAGGACCACCACGAGCCAATTGTACAAAACAATTATCAGGTAGCGGAACCTGAGTTACTAGTACTCCATTAAGAAAAGTACCGTTTGTACCTTTGCTAATAATTTCCCAAGATTCAGTATTATCTGCTCTATTTGTATTTCTCAGTTCTAAATGATATCGAGAAACTAAATTACTATCTAGAACAATATCATTATCTGCGGCTCGCCCAACCCGAATCACTGAGGATTCATCAAAGCGCCAATTTTCTAACGGTGTTTTGTTTTGCGCTTCTAATAGGGTTAGAGTAATCACGATACTTAGAAACTATAAATTATGAATGTTGAATTTGGAAGGATACGAACTGTTTTTAAATAAAGATTCCCTGTATACTTATCATAATATTGAACAAAGTAATACTAAGAAAGCTTAACTAATCTCAGGCTGAATGATTTGTACGAGTAATTATGCAAAATACTGCTTTCTGCCTGTCTCCCTCAAGACATTAAAATTTGATTGTAACAGTATTTCCGCTTGAATACGTTGCAGCTGTAGTTAATCAGCAGTTATTTTCGGCAAAAAGCTCTACGGTAGCCAATTATTTAAAATTTATGAGCCATATAAGATAGAAATATTGTTCTTTCGTTCCTTAGTTAATTAGCATAAGTATTTGCGTCTAACGGTCTTCTCAAGCTTTTTTGCTACGTATTTAAGATGACAAACTTATGTTTCAAGTATTTTGGTATCTTGAAATAGTACACCACGGCTTAAATAAGGCAACCGTTAAAAATAGCTGAAAAGCCCACAAAATCAAACTTTTTACTTCTTACTTCCGCGAAGCGGTGCT
>CAKZYM010001125.1 GCA_937884685.1 uncultured Calothrix sp. | reverse complement strand
CGTCTTTATAAGATACTTCTACCATTTCCGGACGTTTGACATCGAGATAAACACCAGGAATGCTCAAACATCCTTCTTGCTCCGAGCAAATGTTACCGAAGGATTTTTTAATTACCGGGTTAATCAAAATTAACGGTGGATTCGCTGGGTTATCTGGTTCAATATCTATAACAATAAGCTGTTTGTGAATTCCCACTTGGGGTGCTGCTAAACCAATGCCATCGCTACTGTACATGGTTTGCAACATTTCTCGGGCTATTTTACGAATTTCGTCATCTACTTTGGATATCCGCTTCGCAGGTTGTCTAAGAACTTTATCACCCAAGTAGTGGAGTTTCAAGGGCGGATTTTTTAACTTTTTTTTCTCAACAGCAATCGCAGAGGGCATAATATAACTCACAAATATTTACATCATAATGATTCCGCTTTTCTCATCTTAGCAATTAGGTGGATGGTGAGATTAAGGGATGGGGAGATGGGGAGATGGGGAGATGGGAATTTTAGATAAAAATCTAAATTGATATAGATTAAGCGTCTTTTGTAAGGACGGTTGTGAATTACATATTCATCAATATCTAACCTTAAACGTTAATTATGATATCTATTGAATAATAATGATTGAAGTATAATTATTTCGATTTTACTGATTATTTGATTTTACAGGGCGGAAAGTTTATCGATGAATTTAGCTCGTCTTTCTACCGGAATTATTGGCTTTGACGAAATTCTGAATGGCGGTTTTATTTCAAAACGAGCTTATTTAGTGCGCGGTGGTCCTGGTTGCGGTAAAACAATTTTAGGGTTGCATTTTTTGAGTGCTGGTATATCCAACTCGGAACCAAGTCTTTATATTTCTTTAGGGGAACCAGTAGAACAAATTAAAACTAATGGTGCAATGCTGGGTTTTGATACCAAAGCAATCACTTTTCTGGATTTAAGTCCCAGTGCGGATTTTTTTACGGAAGTCCAAACTTATGATATTTTTTCTCCTGCGGAAGTAGAACGGGAACCCACTACTCAAAGAATTATCGAGTCTGTAGAATCACTGAAGCCTAAGCGAGTTTTGATTGATTCGATGACTCAGTTTCGCTATTTATGTACTGATGATTTTCAGTTCCGCAAACAGGTATTGTCATTTATCCGTTTTTTATTGAATGCTGACGCAACGGTTGTATTTACTTCTGAAAGTAGCGCGGAAGCTCCCGATGATGATTTACAGTTTATTAGTGATGGGGTAATTCATCTTCACAACTCTTTGGAAGGGAGAAATATTAGCATTACTAAGTTTCGCGGTTCTGATTTTATCGCTGGTTTGCATTCGCTGCGCGTAACTTCTCAAGGAATAAAGGTTGCTCCAAAATTACAAACAAAACTTTTAAAGCAGGAATTCATTCTTGAAAATATTTCTTCTGGAATACCCGAATTAGATGAATTGCTGCATGGTGGTATCGAACGAGGTACCGTAACAATTTTGACTGGTCCGACGGGTGTAGGTAAAACCACTTTGGGACTCCAATTTATGAAAGAAGCAGCAGGAAGAGGGGAGCGTTCTGTAATTTATACTTTTGAGGAAGGTGAGGAAACTTTAGTAGCTCGCTCTCAAGCTGTAAATATTCCTATTCATGCGATGATTACAAATGGTAATTTGTCAGTTGTCAGAGTAGAACCTTTACACCTCACCCATGATGAATTTGCCAATCAAGTACGTCATGAAGTAGAAGAAAATAAAACTCGGATTGTGATGATTGATAGCGTTGCTGGCTATCGTCTTGCTATGAGTGGTGCTGATTTAGCAAGTCATTTGCACGCTTTATGTAAGTATTTACAAAATATGGGGGCTACAGTAATTTTGGTTAATGAAACTGAAAATATCACTGGTGATTTCCGTGCTACTGAATTAGGTATTAGTTATATTGCAGATAATATTATTTTCTTACGCTATTTAGAAATTTATGGAGAAATGCAAAAGGCTATTGGTGTATTGAAAAAACGATTATCAAACTTTGAAAAGACATTGCGAGAAATCGAAATAACTCGTTACGGTATCAAGTTAGGTAAACCATTAGTTAATCTGCGAAAAATTCTTAGCGGTACGCCAGAATGGGTAGAGAAAAATGATAATACAAAATGAATGTCAAACCGTTAATTTTGACAGTTACTAGTAATAATCGTAATTTAGAATTACTCAATCAGTTTTTGAGTAAAGAAGGATATCAAGCCATTGGCGCAAGTGATTTGCAGGAGTTTATTTCTGCTATGAATCAACCGATTAAAATAAATTTGGGTTTAATAGATATTACTGGTTTTGATAGCAGTATTTGGAATTGCTGCGAGCAGTTAAAAAATCAGCAAATACCCTTTTTAATTATCTCACCTCGTCAAAATGCTGTAATTCAAAATCAAAGCTTTGTTTGCGGTGCAAGTAATTTACTCATTAAACCACTTGTAATTAAACAGTTATTTAATTTAATTAAAAGTTTGATAGAGGATTTGGAATGAGAAATATTTTACTACTCCTCGAACACAAGCAGAATAGAAATTTGCTCTCGCAATTATTGCAACAAGTAGGTTATGAAGTAATTTATCCATCTCCTGATGATGATTTATCAAATTTACATAATTCTTTTGATTTGTGTATTCTTGGTCCTGTAGCTTTAGATAAATTTAGCGATTGGGTAAAAGCAACAAAAAAAGCAGAAGAACCTGTTTTTCTACCGTTTCTTTTTATAACATCCCGCTCAGATGTAAAAATGATAACGCGAGGTCTATGGAAAACTATTGATGAGTTGATTACTAATCCTATAGAAAAAGTAGAGTTGCAGGTACGTATAGAAGCGTTATTACAAAGACGAGAATTATCTTTAAAATTGAAGGATGCTAACGAGCATTTGCACAATCTCAACGAGCTAAAAAGCCGTTTTATATCTGTTGCATCCCACGAGTTTCGCAATCCACTACATGTAATTTTAGCCTACGCGCAAATACTTTATCGTGGAGGCGAAAAATTAAATTCAGAAAAGAAAAAAGAATTTTTTACACGTATCAAATCATCTGCAAAAAAGATGAATGATACTTTAGATGATGTTTTGATACTAACTAAAGGAGAGTTGACATTACAAAAATTAAATTTACAATTCTTAAATTTACAAGAATTTTGTCGTCTACTGGTTGCAGAAATAAAGGTAGGTTCTGCTGCTAACCAAGAAATTAATTTTACAATTCAAGGTCAATCTAAAAAAGCTTATTTCGATGAAAATTTATTGCGTCATATTCTGACAAATTTACTTACGAATGCAATTAAATACTCACCACTAGGAACTAAGGTTGATTTTGATTTAATTTTCCAAGATACAAATATTATATTTGAAATAAAAGATGCTGGTATAGGTATTCCTTTAAAAGACCAATCATCATTATTTGAGTCATTCCGTCGCGCTTCTAATGTAGGCAAAATTCCCGGTACTGGTTTGGGTTTAGCTATTGTTAAGCAATCGGTAGATTTGCACGGTGGTACGATTGAAGTTGATAGTGAAGTTGGTATTGGTACGACTTTTACTGTTATTTTACCACTGATTAAAGGTGTGGATGAGAATAGTTGAATACCTTTTAAACCCTCTCCTAACAGGATAATACTGGTCAAGAAAGGGTTTGAAGGTTAGTTATTTTTATAAGAGTAAATAAACTAAATTATCGAAGCATTACTAGTTAATTCATCCGATTCAGCTTTCATCAACTTTCTTTTATTAGCTGAACTATTTGATTCTAAAGACTTTAGTTGCTGCAATGCATAGTTTTTCTCATCTGGTGATAAATCATCGTTATTTTCAATAGTCTTTTGAATTTGAGCAAATAGTGCTTTTATTTTTGGTGAAGCATCTTCTCTAGAACCTTCTGATTCGTTGACGAAATTAGCAACATCACCGCTGGTTTTAGCAAAAACACCTTCTTGATAATTATCATCACCGATGGAAATTCCTACAGCATCTCCCTGGGGAGTAATCGTAATTCCGTTATCTTCAGACATAATATCTCCTATATGTTGATAAGTTTGTACGTATAAATTTGGCTTTTTAACAGTTAATTTTAAAGCTAGTTTTGAAATTGATTCTAAACTCTGAATTTGAGTATTTTTTTGATTTAGCTCAATTAACAAAATAATCAATAAAGCTACTAGAAAATAAGTCAGTAAGTCTCTCATAACCATATATCGTAATTAAAATAGAATTCCCAATCACGGTTAATATGGTTAATTTTATATATCTTAGAGCTTATTCATAAAGTCAAGGTTAAGGTTTCCAATTACCTATTACCCATTACCCAAAATTTGAAACTTTCAACAAAGGATTCATAGACTTCTTAAACTCACCATCTTGAAAATTTGCTTCCCAATTAGTTGGTAAACGATGTGGGTTTGGGTCTTCCGGAGTTGGCACCCGTAAAAATATATAATCGCAATTAATTGGATATAACAGAGTTTGTGGAGTTATATTCCAATCTTCTACATAAGCTCCTGTCAAATTAGCGCTTCTTAAATCTGCTTTATCCAATTGCGATCGCACTAGTTTAGCTCTTGATATATCAGCGTTTCGCAGATTAGTTTCGTTGAGGTTTGCTCCAACAAAACTTGCGTCTTTGAGGTTCCCTCCTTGTAAATTAATTCCTCTCAAATTCCAACCGTCAAATATTTTATTTTGCAAATCTTTATTGACAACTAACTCGCGCATTTGAGCGTTGTCTAGATAAGTTGTATTTACTGCTGCTAGATGAACCTGTTTGATTTCAAACCAGTTGGTACGTTTAACTTTGGCTTTATTGAAATTAGCGCTTTTGAGTTTGGCTTGGGTAAAATCAGCATCAGTTAAATCAGCATTGCGAAAACTAGTACCGTATCTGGTCGTTAAAGAAATAGCAATCTTGCGGACAAAATTTTGCTTCTTATCTTCTGAGATAGCGCTACAACCGATGTAAGCAGACAAGATTACCAACATTATCGATACAGTACCAGCAACTATTCCTGCAACAGGATTAGTCATCATCGCAAACACCGATACTGCACCAGCAACTGTTCCCGCGATCATCACAGTTATCATCACTGCAATAATTCCCGCAATAGCTCCGGTGATAGCTGCTGAAATTGTTACACATACTGCTCCTACCGCAGTGACAATCACGGCTACCGTTCCTGTAGCGACTACTGCAACAATGGACGCGATTTCAGTGGCTTCTGAAGCTGCCGCTAACCCACTCCAGACAACGGCTACAAATCCAGCCCATGCTACTGCTGTAACTACTGCCAAAGCTATAGCCACCGCTAAAAACACGCAAGCCGACAATACTCCTTTGCGGATGCTTAGCAGAAAAAATACTGAGAGAATAATTAAACTTGCTACACCTGTATAAAGGTGAGAGCGGGCGCTATCAATCAAAATGAATCCAACTAAAGAACCACCAACAGCCGACATTAAACCTGATATCGCTGATAGCACTAAAGTAAACAGAATTATAATAATTGCCCAACGGCGTTGCAAACCCGATTTTGTATGACTGAAATTTGCACCTGTGAGAATAGCATTAGTGAAATCGGTACCGCGAATGTCAGAATTGGAAAAATCGACACCTGTTAAGTCTTGTCCTTTAAATGACTTTCCTCTAAGTTTTGCACGGTGGTATTCTTGAGCCATTTTCAATTGCACGTCAGTACGGGACGTATTTTTACTGAATGATATTTGAGAAACTATTTGAGAAATATTTATCTAACTGATTTGCTTAGAATCCTACCACAGATAAATTTCTTAACTAATCTCAACTAAGAGTATTTTACTAGAGTCTTTAAACCCGCAAAATCAACTAGAGACGTTATCAGTACAAGTATTTACAATTAATTATTAAAAATTATTCAAAATTTTACTTCCTTCAAAGCGTGTTGAAATTCCTGACTAAGTTAGATTACCTACTCAAAGAAACTTTTTTAGGTTTGCGTCGGGGTGGGTGGATGAATTGGGCTGCTGTAAGTACTGTCGCGGTGCTACTATTCTTGTTTGGTATTAGTTTACAAACTTCTTGGCAGGTTGAAAAACTGCTGCATCAATTTGGTTCTCAGTTAGAAGTATCGGTATATCTTGAACCAGCAGGACGTGGAGAAAGTATTGAAACATTTATAGCGAAAATGCCGGAAGTGGCTACAATCAAAACTATTACTAAAGAACAAGCTTGGACAAAATTAGTCCAGGAAATGGGAATTTCCGATATTGAAGGTGCTACCCAACAATTAGATGGAAACCCTTTGGTAGATGAAATTAAAGTAAAAGCAATAAATTCTCAAGTTGTACCAGACTTAGCCACTAATTTAGCTAAAATACCAATTGTCGATACGGTACAGTACGTTGATGAAGCTGTTAGACGCATCGCTCAATTACATCGAGGTTTAAATTGGGTGACGCTGACAATTACCGTAATTTTGACATTAACAGCAGTCGCAGTTACCAGCATCACGATTCGTCTGGTAGTTACAGCTCGACGTAGAGAAATAGAAATTATGCAGTTAGTAGGTGCAACTTCGACTTGGATTTATTTACCTTTTATCCTCCAAGGAATAACCTTTGGAATATTAGGTGGTGCAGTAGCTTGGAGCTTTATAAGCCTTGTTCAACAGCTTTTAAATAAAATGCTAGCCAATCAACCCGAATTTATTCAGTTTCTTACCAACGGTTTACAACTAACCTCCTTACAAATCTTATTACTACCAGTCATTCTCTTAAGCTTTGGAGCAACGGTAGGATTGATAGGGAGTTTATTCGCGCTACGAAGCAACGGTAGGATTAATAGGGATTTTACTCCCGCTGCGAAAAGCGTAATTAAAGTTAGGAGTTAGGAGTTAGGAGTTAGGGGTTAGGAGTTAGGAATTAAAAATTTTCTTCTGATTACCTACTACCTATTACCCATTACCAATCCCCAATCCCCAATCCCCAAATTACTATGACTTCACAATGGAATGCTTTATTAAAAAATCTTGGTGAGTGGGAAGGTTCTTTTACCTGTTTATCTCCTCAAGGTGAATTATTACAGGACACTAAGAGTGTTGTTTCTTTGTCAGGTTTGAATGATAATCAAACGATTCATCAAACTATCCGCTTGGGAGAAGATGAAA
>CAKZYM010001124.1 GCA_937884685.1 uncultured Calothrix sp. | reverse complement strand
GTCAAATTAAATATTAAATCTCATCCTGGCTCCGACTTCCCTCTCCTTAATAAGGAGAGGGATTGAGGGTGAGGTTTCATCTTATTATTTAATTACGTCTACCTACTTAATTATTAATTAGTAATTTATACAGCATATTTCAATTTTATAAGGTATATTCTGGCGGGCAGGGATGCCCACCCCACAAGATTTTTGTCATATAAATTGATAATTGATAATTAATTATCTGTGAAAAGAGGGAGCAAGATGCTCCCACTACGAATGTCTTTTAAATAATAGAATGCTCTGAAACATAGAGTAAATTTAATAGAATTGCTATTCCCAATCCCCAATCCGCGATTCCCAACTTTCTAAATTCCATTTCTTCCATTTTGCTGTTGTCGTAATAGAGCTTGTTCTATTTCTGGTGAAAGTTTGAGAGGTAATTCACCGGTACGTAAATGCAAGTCTCTTTGTGGGAATGGAATTTCAATTTTATGTTCTTTTAGAGATGCTTCTATTCTGAAACATAAATCGCTTTTAATTGATACTTGATGTGCTGGTTTGTTTATCCATACAAATAGCTTGAAGTCTAAGGAACTATCACCAAATCCACTAAAAAATACTTGGGGTTGGGGAACTGATAGTACTTCAGGATGGTTTTTTCCTGCTTCTAAAAGTGCTTTTTTAACTTCTTTTACATCAGCACTGTAAGAAACTCCTACTGGTACATGAATTCGAGATACTGGGTTGTGATGACTCCAATTAATTACTTCATCTTCTAAAAAACGTGAGTTCGGTACAATTATTGACACTCGGTCTAAAGTACGAATAGTTACACTGCGGGCACCAATGCTTTCCACACTGCCCATATAGTTTCCAACTTCAATAAAATCTCCTACTTGAATCGGTCTTTCAAATAACAATATCAGTCCGCTACCAAAGTTTTTGGCTATGTCTTGGAATCCGAAACCGATACCCACACCTAAAGCACTTGCTAAAATCGCTAAAGAACTTAAGTCAACTCCGACAATTTGCAGAAGAACAACCGAACCTACTCCAATCAGCGTATATTTGAAAACAATCGCGATAACTTCTTGCGCTCCCCTACTGATTCGCAGTACTCGCAAAATTCGCGATCGCAACACATTAGTAACCGCACCCGAAAGTATAATCAACCCCAAAAAGAGACCGATTAAAACTAAAATATTTGTAACTGAAATACCTTTAAAAATTGGGGAAGTTAAACTATCCCGCATAATACCGGCAATGTCAAAACTCCATTTTCGCGTTAGAGGAAATAAATTAGTAATATATAGAGCTACACCTACCCAAAGTGCTGTTCGCGTTAAAAATAGCGTAGCTTTTAAGAGTAAATTTAAGCTATTTTGCTGTTGATTTTGGTCGGAAGAATCTTCAGAAGTTACTAGTGGAGAAACATTACGTTGCAATATTTTCCATAACTTCCCTAAAACAAAATGAAGCGCTACAGTTAGGACTATAAGAACGGAGCTTAAAATTAATGTATTACGAATAAAATTTTCACTCCTTTCTTCTATTGCTTGATTTACTCTTTCACGAATAGAGTTTGCCCAATTTTCAGCTTGCTGATTAGCATTTTCGGCTGAAAGCACATCGTTAATTGTAACGGTAATAGGTCTATCATTGACAATTATTTTTGCATAATCATCGAATTTCTTAATCTCTATTTCCGGAACTTTTTGAGATTTGACGGCATCTTTAAGGATTCCATTAATGTAATCAGCCCTTTCTTTTGCTTTTTCAGGATTGGTATCACTAACTCTAAAAAGTTGTTTACCGTCGATAGATACAGAAGCAAAATTTCTTGACTGTGCCATCGCAGGTACAAGCTGCAAGCTAAATACAAGCATCAATATTATAATTACTGCTTTTAATAGCTGGAAATATTTGATTAAGAAGTTTTTCGGTTTTTTTCTCATACTTACTGACGTTGTTAGATTTTATAGTAGTAATAGATAAAACAATTATTTGCGTAGCAATATTGATAATTAATCAAAGACTTTTATATATTAAGAGCATTAACAGATAATGCCATCAGCCATTAGGATAAGCTTATATACTCACTTGCAATGTATTTATAAATACTGCGTGATGGCAGCATCAGAGCAATAATTTGGTTAAAGCTTGAGCCTACTTGTATATTCTTGCTGACAAAAACGCGGTAGATTAATAATGGTAACTAGTTATTAGATAGCAATAATAATTCTGTAACTCCTGAATCTCATGCTTAGGCTTTTAACTATCAACCCCTAACTTATAATTTTTCACTTCTCACTTCCCTTTGTCCTTTTACCTCCCTGCTTTGTTCCCTTATAAGTAATTAACTATGCTCAAAGAAGTTGATACAAATATCTGGGTTGCCGAACAAAAATTGAAATATTTGGGATTACAAGTTGGTACGAGAATGACTATTATTCGACTTAATAACGGCGAGCTTGTAGTTATTTCTCCAATTAAGATAGATAAGGAAACTATTAATAAAATCAACGAACTTGGTAAAGTTAATATTATAATTGCTCCTAATCTTTATCACCACCTTTTTATCTCTGATTTTAAATCTGCTTATCCCGCTGCCCAGATTTTTGCTGCCCCCGGTTTAGACTCTAAGCGGCAAGATATTAATTTTGATAAGATTATTAATCAAGGAAAAATTGGGATTCAAGATGAAATTGAATATTTTTTATTTGAAGGATTCAAAACTCTAACTCCAAAAGGAGCATTCCCATTAAACGAGATAGTTTTCTTTCATAAAGAAAGCCAGACTTTAATAGCGACAGATATAGCTTTACATTTAGAAGAAACTTTCCCTTTAATAACTCAGTTAATAACGAGAGTAATTGGAGGTTACAAAAAATTAGAACCTTCAATTTTAGAAAAATTGGCAATACGAGATAAACAAAAGGTTAAAAACTCAATTAAGACAGTTCTTAAGTGGAATTTTGAAAGAGTAATCTTAGCTCACGGCAGTATTCTTGATAATCAAGGGAAAGAAAAACTTAGAAAAGGATATAGCTGGGCTTTATTCAGTTAAAAGTTAACAGTTAACAATTACCAATT
>CAKZYM010001123.1 GCA_937884685.1 uncultured Calothrix sp. | reverse complement strand
CCTATTCCCGGTACCCTCCCTATTCTTATTCTCATTCCCGACCAGAAGTGAATAAGGCGAGACCGTGCCAAAACGGGAAAATTGTACGCTAAGGAATTAACGCAACTCCCAAAAACCTCTTGAAGCAAAGCTTTCAGCCATTCAAAAATTTATCTTTTTGGTTCTCAACGGACGCAAGTTATCAAAACTGCTCGCCGACTTCAAATTCCAGATATAATCACCAGTTAAATTGATATGCTCCCAACCCATAGGTGATAAATGTTGCAAGTATTCATCGGGAATATTTACACCTTCCGATTTCAACCAATTAACCGCATTCTCCAAGTACACCGTATTCCACAGCACAATCGCAGCAATTACTAAATTCAAACCACTTGCTCGTAAAGATTGGTCTTCAAAGGAGCGGTCGCGTATCTCTCCCAGACGGTGAAAGAAAATCGCTCTGGCAAGGGAATGTTTCAATTCTCCTTTGTTGAGTTCGTTTGTAGCTTTACGTCGTAGTTTAGGGCTTTGCAACCAATCCAGAGTAAATAAAGTTCTCTCAATCCTTCCCAATTCCCGTAAAGCAGTTGCCAGCTTATTCTGACGCGGATAAGACGCTAACTTTCTCATCATCAAAGATGCTGTAACCGTTCCCTTGGATATGGAAGTAGCCAAGCGGAGAATATCGTCCCAACAATCTTGAATCAACTTGACGTTAATTTTCTCGCCTAATAATGGTGACAATGGGGAATCAGTATCTACACCTTCAAATACGTGTAGCTTCTTGGAACTTAAATCCCGCATCCTGGGAGAAAACCGGAACCCCAGTAGGTGGCAAATTGCGAATACCTGTTCGGTAAAACCATTAGTATCGGTAAAATGCTCTTCAATTTTTAAATCGGTTTCGTGATACAGTAAACCATCTAAAACGTGCGTAGCATCTCTGACAGTTGCATTAATCACTTTAGTATGAAACGGTGCATACTGGTCGGATATATGAGTGTAAAAAACAACGCTTCTACCCGTACCATACTTGGCATTAATCTCTTCATTAATCGAGTTAAAGCCACCAGCCTTAAACCTTTGACCGTCGCTAGAAGAAGTTTTACCATCACCCCAGTAAGACGCAAAAGGAATACCATGATGAAAGTTTACTAGAAGAGCTAACGCTTTTGAGTAACTTTCGTCACGAATATACCAGTCAGACATCCATGCCAGACGCTCAAAAGTCAAACCGGGAGATGCTTCCGCCATCTTTGCCAAACCCAAGTTTATCGCATCAGCAAGAATACTACTGAACAAAGTAATTTTATCTGATACTAATTCTCCGGTTTGTAGATGAGTAAAATGTTTAGTAAAACCAGTCCAATTATCAACTTCAACGAGTAAATCAGTTAACTTAATTCGCGGTAATAAATCATAAACTCGGTTACGAAACTGTTTTGCGCCTTCAAATATATTACTTGTGATAGGACTAATAGTTAATTTACCATTTTCTATGACAACACCTGACAATTGCTTTTTAGCGATTAGATTAGAAACTTTATCAAACTGCTCAAATAATAGTTTTTGGCGCTGTTCAATATAAGTGGTAAAATCAGTTGTAATAGCAACTGGAATTTTATAATTATCTTTTAATTGCTGCCATTGTTCTTTGGGTAAAAGGTAATCTTCAAAATCCTTATACTGCCGAGAGCCAGTTACAGAAATATCCCCAGAACGTAAGCCGTCTCGTAACGAACTTAAAGCGCACATCTCGTAGTAATGACGGTCAATTTTATCATTACAAAACACATACTTTGACCATTTAGGTTTGACAAAATCAACTGGTGCATTGTCGGGTACATTACGACGATTAGTTTCATTTAGCGCTTTGATAACATTCAAAGCTTCTACAATAGAAGCAGATGGTTTACTAGCTTTAAATTCAAAAGTTGATAGCAATTTAGGTGCATAACGACGTAACTGGGAATAACGTCTATCAAGCAAATCAAAATAATCAAAACCCGCAGGACGTACTAACTCCTCCGCTTCTTCTACACTTTCTATAAACTCAGACCAACTTAACACTAACTCAATTGCGGCATAAGCATCACCTTCACTTTCTCTCGCATCAATCAAAGCATTCCCTATATTTGCATAAAGACGTACTTTTTCATTTATCGCTTTACCATCCTGTTGAAATTTTTGATTCCGTTGATTTTCACTGCGACGGAATAATTTACCCATCATCTTGTCATGCATAGAAATTGCAGTATCGACCAATGATGCAGCCATTTCTAATAAAAAAGCGACGATTATTGCATACCTTCTACTTTCATCTAATCTTGCTATGTGCGCGGGAGTATTTTTCTGTCCCAATCTTGTTAACTGTACCAAGCGATTATGATGTACTTTTTGAACACAAGAAGAATCTAAATTCAAATTGCGGATAAATTCTAACTTTTCTAGTACTTTTAAAAAGTTCTTGGGATTGGGTACTCCTGGTGGTTGTCTTAACCAGACTAAAGGTGTACGATTTTTATCTGGATTTAAAACTAATAAGCCATCAATTTCTTTCTTCTGAAATGTAGTTAAATGTTTAGTAAGTGATAAGTAACATTGTTTTTGAGCGCGTCTTCGAGTTTCCCAAGCCAGTCTTTCTACAGTAGACATGGCAGGAATTATTATTTTACAACGACGCATTTCCTCAATTAATGCTTCAACTAAAGCAATGCCCTTATCCGTGCCAAAAGCTACATGCATTAACCATTTAGAAAGTCTTTTATAATAGAATATATTTAAAGGAGAGTATTCAAAGACTTTTTGAATTTTAGCTAAATGCTCTCTTCGAGTTGTATCTCGTAGCGCATAGTTTTTAATTAGTTTAGATTTAACATCCAATTGCAAAGCAATATAAGATAAGACAGGTTTTGGAACCTTTTCTCCCAATTCCCATACCCGACCTGGAAATCTTAAATAACACAATTGCACTGCAAATCCTAAACGATTATGTGCGCGACGACAGCTATTTATAGCTTTTAAATCGTCAGAATTGAAAGTGTAATAACGAGCGATATCTCTAGTAGTAATATCTGAAGGTATTTCTGTAAATTGTATTCGTTGTCCGGGAGATAATAATTCGCGGGTAGCCAAGAGATGAACCTGTGTACTTGTTTTTTTGATTGATGGGAATAGAAAACGGGAGCGACAATTCGCTTTTTGTAGAAGAAAGCGGACAGGTGTCCATTTTTTGCGTCAAAAACAACTCTACGTCTGCTTATAAGATTGCCCACAATACGGGCAAAACCTGAATTTCAAGGACATGATGGGTTCGTTGCAGTTTCCACATCGGTCGCGTAGACTCGTACCACAAGCAAAGCAATATTTTGAACGTAGCGAAGTCCACATTGGGTCAAGCGTTGTTCCTGGTGTCCAACATTTGGGACAAAATTTGAGCGCAGTTATCGCTTCAATGGGCGTTTGTTTGACTACAGCATCAAGATATTCCTGGGGAATTCCCAACGCAGCCGCCAAACCCGATTTACCTTTTTGACTTAATCGAGACGTTACTCCTGATTCAATTTTGCGTATCGTCTGAACGTGTATACCAG
>CAKZYM010001122.1 GCA_937884685.1 uncultured Calothrix sp. | reverse complement strand
TCTTCTAGCTGATGATTGCTTGAATAAATAATTTTGGGTAAAGTTTCTTCCTCTCTACCTTCTTCGGAATCTTCGTAGCGAGTTAATTGCTGCTTTTGTTCGTAATCCTGTTCTACGATGTTGATTAACTGGAAGTACAAAGCAAATCCACGAGCCGCTCTAATTGCTTCATTAATGCTCAATTTTTCAATTAAACTAGATACGGAGGAAGCTTGGTCATCAGTTGCTTGTCCTTCTGGAGAACATAAATCGCGTAATTTTCTGAGGAGGTCTACCATTTGTTGTCCGCATTCTTCGCGGAGAACTAATTCCCACACTTCCTCTACGATTTGCAAGCGATGGCGCAAAAACAAATCTGATGCGGGGTAGATATTTACAGCCTGAGCGTGAGTGTTTAGAACGGTACTCATATCCTCGCTTTGTAATAGAGCAGATAACTGTTGATGATTGTTGGTGGTAACAGCACCCATATGAAAAATTAAATTTTCTTTTACCTAAGAATGGGTCAAACAATTTTGGATTGTGGATTTAGGATTTTAGATTGTCCCCATAAATGAATTTGAGGGCTTGAGGGTTTTTGATGAGCCACAAACTTCAGAAGGAACAACGAATGCTGGATTATTTCCATAATTGAAACCTTCTTGATTGAAAACATTTACAATCCAAAATCCATTAACGCAGTGTGCCCGGAGGACATAATCCAAAATCCAAAATCTAAAATCTAAAATTTTTCGGTTAAGACTTCTTATACTGGGTTCTAATCTAAGTTCTCAGAATTTGAAATCGGAAAATCAAGTATGGGTAAACGTTCGCCTCTAAATAGTTCTTCACTGGCTTGTCCCACAGCTATGAGAGCTTCGCGTGTAGCTTTTTCTGCTAATACTAATGTTAAGACAGAAACGGTACCAGCTTGCAGTATGACGGACTGGGGAATTGAAAATAAACCCAAATCTAATTCGGTTTTGGATGATTTAGAATTAACTGCTTCGGATGACATAGATATTTTTTACTGCTGTAAGATAAGTTAAATAAAACACAAAACTTCATATAAAACAGCGATAATCGCTTTTTGTGAAGTTAATATGGGCGAATATTATTAGCCAAATTTAGAAAAATAAGTAAGCTTCCCTTAATAATAAGTAATTATTGTTACAAATACGAAGGTAGCTTAATAATATTCGATGGTTCTAGTTTACTAGCTGTCGTCAAACTTTCCGCGCTCCCTTAAACCCCTTTTCGTCAACTTCCGATGAAAACAGCCTCTCTAGAAACCCAACAATCATTAGCACAGTGGGTCAGCCAAGCAACAGGGATAAACTCTATAGGGGTAAAAGTCCGGTTGCGAGGAAACGACCTACATATTCTTTGCGAATCCTCAAAGTGTCCTCCCCGTTGGAACACTTTATCGGATTTGCTCAAAGCATTACAACAAACTAATTTAGATGCTTTAACCAAAAGCGAGCAACCTTCAATATACCAAGTTTTTGTTTACGGAAAGAAAAAAAGCGAGAAACGTCCCGAATGGTGCCATAAGGTTTATTTAAACCAACTTGAAAAGCATTTAGAGGAAGTAAAACAAGCACTTTTATTAGCAGATGCTCCTCCCGGAGCGTTGATTTTATCTAATGAAAGTTTAGCCCGTCAGGGAGACCCAAATGCTATTGCTCGCTATCTCAGCGAAACCTTGAGCACCTTGGGTGTCGCTGTTCAAGTCAAAGTTAAAAAGCAAAAACCCAGCGAGCTTATTGCTGGTAAAAAAGCCCGTTTATGGGTTTTCTGTCAGTCGAATTACACTCCCGACCCATCTTTAATAGCAGAACCTGTAGCAACTAAGTTAAGAAATCTTAAGCTACTAAATTATAAAGATGCCGTTATTTCCACAAGGGTTGTCGGCGAAACTCAACCTGACTGGTTGCTGTTAATTGATTTGACACCACCAGAGGTAATGCTCAAAGAATGGGCAAGGTGGGGAGATGTACAAGCCATTGTTAGGCTTTTAAATCTGGGATTTGATAATTCAAAGGTAGAAGTACAAGCTTCTTTGCAGGATTCAACGCTACATATATTTTGTATTCCTGGGTCTGAATCTTCAGAAAATAAGGCGATTCCTGCCCAAAAATTATGTTTAGATAAAATCGTTCCTCAACTCGAAGCATTGGCTCCTCAAGGGATATTATCCGCAGCTATTTACGGACAAAAAACAGTAACTTCCTCTCAGCCTGAGTGGATTGATTGGCAGTCTTTACCAGCTAAAGAACATCCCGCTTTAGCAACATCAGCGATGGAATTAGCCAATCAAGGGGATATGGAAGCCATTACTTTTTTGCTTCACCGATTGCTTAATCCCAATTTAGATAAACGCTTAAAAACCGGCGGTATTCGCGCAATATTAGCCCGTAGAGAAGATTTATTACACATAATGTGCGATGCACCAATATGTCCCGCACGCAAACAAATAGCTGCTAAGATTATTAATTTTATTGGACATTTACAGTTACCAGAGCTAGCAGGGGTGCGCGTTTACGGCAGACGAGCCGGTAACAAAAAGCCGTTTTGGCAATCCGGCACGGATTTCAAGCAGCGTCAGCGGGTAGTACCCGAAGCAACTCCAGAATTTGCTGCGACTTCGGCCTACGTGCAGGAACTTTTACCCAAAGACGACGAACCCGTATTGCGCCCCGATTTAACAGCAGAAGAAGTTCAAAATTTTGTTGTCAAAACAGCACGGGATTGGGGTGGAACCATCAAAAATGGTTTTTTGAGAACCCAATTATTTGTTGAAAAACAGCAGCCATCTGAAGACAACTCAGAAGCAGGAGTTAATCGCGTTGCTTTGATTTGGGGCGCTTTGGGATTATTGTTAACCCTACAAACAGATTGGGTAATGGGTAAAATCTTAACTTCTCTTGCACCTTCAACTTCACAAATTGCTCAGCCAAGTACAAACACAGACGAACAAAATGCAACGGCGCTTCTAGCTAATACTACGGAAAAAGAATCCAACTCCAACTCCACTTTCAACAGCTCTGGTTTTACTAGTAAAAATAGCCCAAGCCGAGGTCAAGCAACATCAACAGCCATCCTTCTAGCAGCGCGATCGCAAATTCCCAGTTTTAATGCTCGCCAGTTAGACGAACAGTTAGCATTATACAAACAGCGTCTGGCAAAAAACGGCGTACCACCCGATGTATTAATTATTGGCTCCTCCCGCGCTTTACGAGGTGTAGACCCAGATGCACTTTCCAAAGGATTAGCGTCGCAAGGTTATCCAGATGTTGATGTATTTAACTTTGGTATTAACGGAGCAACAGCCCAAGTAGTAGACTTTATAATTCGTCGCGTCCTCAAACCAGCAGAACTACCAAAAACAATAATTTGGGCAGACGGTTCTCGTGCTTTTAATAGCGGAAGAAAAGATATTACCTTTGCAGCAATTTCAGCATCACCCGGTTATCAGCATGCGCTTTCCACATCCTTAGCAAGAGAAGATTCTCAAGATGCTTCACCAAAAACTGCTAAGGAAGAAGAAATTACTAAAAAGAGAAGTAATGGGTATAAAATTATCAACGAAAAATTAAATGATGGATTTTCCAAAGTTTCAAGTTCCTACGAAAAACGCGATACCTTAAAAGGTCAGCTGGTCAAAGCATATAAATCTTTACCCATAATTAGCGCTTTGAAGAAAACGGATTCTTCAGACGAATTGACAAATCCTTCAGAAGACATTGCCAATTATACGGTAGACTTCGATGGATTTTTGCCATTATCCATCCGTTTTAACCCCAGTAATTATTATCAAAAACATGCCAGAGTTGCAGGTAATTACGACAAAGACTATCAAGATTTTAATCTACAAGGCGAGCAAAACGAAGCCACACAAGCACTAATAAACTACACTCAAAAACGAAACATAGACCTAATATTTATAAATATGCCTTTAACAGCAGAATATTTAGACCCAGTGCGTCAAAAATACGAAAAAGAATTTGAAAATTACATGCTGAGTTTAGC
>CAKZYM010001121.1 GCA_937884685.1 uncultured Calothrix sp. | reverse complement strand
ACTGCATAAAAAATACAGCAAATCCAAAGATTCACCCTTCGCTAAGATTTTGATTTGTATTCGGCGTTGCCTACCTAGTTATGAATTATAAATGTAAAGACGTTATATATAATGTCTCTACAACGATTTGGGTTATCGGGCATTTTATAGATCAAATCAGCAACGCCTTGTATTCTTTTGAACAAAAAACAAAACTACGGAATGTACCGCTGGCTGATTTTTTCTGCGACAAAGTTGAAGTAAATTATTTTTTATGGAAGGTTATTCAGGTGTTTAGAATTATTCGATTTTATTCATTATTTTTTCTCAATTTTAGTCTATGGTTAGCCTTAGTTTTTTTGCTATATGTGGAACCAGTCAAAGCTCAAATAAATGGTCCAGGTGCTCCAGAATTTGAAGAAGATGTTAATATCGATTTTTTTAATCCTGGAATACCAGTATTTCCTGATAATCAATTACCACTTGTTAATGTAGATCCTGTTGTCTTCTATCTTGATAACAAATTTGCAACTGATTATGAATCCTATTTAGATATTGCCAAAGGAGAGCGGATCAACTTAGAGAAAGCTCGTGAAATTTTGGTAAAAATTGAAAAGGCTGCTGGAGTTAAGCCTGGAATAATTTACGCTAGTTTTATTCCCGTTGAGTTAGATGTTAGTTCAAGTCAAAATCAACAAATTATAAAACGCAATCAATTTGAGTTAGTACTTATAACAGCTAAAGGAAAACCAATTCGTAAGACTATACACACAGCAAGCCAACAAGAAATATATAATGTTGCCAAGGAATTTTACAAAGCAGTTGAAAAACCTGGTGATAATAGCTATGAAGCTCCGGCTCAAAAACTTTATCAATGGATGGTTAAACCATTGGAAGATAAGTTAAAAGAAAGAGAAATTAATAATTTACTGTTCATTACTGATGAAAAATTACGTTCGGTACCATTAGCGGCTCTTCATGATGGCAAACAGTTTTTAGTTGAAAAATATAGTATTGGTTTTACTCCTAGTTTGAGTTTAACTAAAACTGAATACAAAGATGTCAAAAAGTCGCATATTTTAGCAATGGGAGCATCTGAATTTGAAAATAATAGACCTCTACCTGCTGTAAAAAAAGAAATATCTGCCATCTCTCAGATATGGAACACTGAATCTTATCTGAACGAAGATTTTACGCTGACAAAACTTAAATCCTCTAAAAAACAATTTGGGATTATTCACTTAGCAACTCACGGAAATTTTGGCAAATCTCCAGAAGATTCTTTTATCGAATTTAAGAACAAAAAACTAAATTTAAATCAATTTGGAGATTTGAAATTTAACGAACCAACTGTAGAATTATTAGTACTTAGTGCTTGTCAAACATCATCAGGAAACAGGGAAGCTGAATTAGGTTTTGGTGGATTGGCTGTCAAAACTGGTGCGAAAACAGCTTTAGCCAGTTTATGGAATGTTGATGACTATGCTACTTTTGGATTGATGAGTGAATTTTATCATCAATTAAAGGAAGCACCAATAAAATCAGAAGCGCTACAAAAAGCCCAAATAGCTATGCTCAAAGGTGAAATTTGGCAAGAGAATGGTAAATTATATACTGCAAGAAATAGAAATGTAATATCTATGGAAGTAGTACAACCAAAATCTCAACCTCCAAGTCCAAAGCTTCCTAAATTTACTCATCCCTATTACTGGGCTGCATTTACAATGATTGGTAATCCTTGGTAATAAGATTTCACGATTATTTCGATATAAAATAGAAACTTAGGGAGACGTTGCAGTGTGCCCGCTGTCTCTACATAATTTAAATATATCAATCAAAATTTTGATGTGGTGTAATTAATCGTAAAGTGGAACCCATTATCTTGAAGATTATCGCCGCGATTTTTAATATTAACCAATGGAATTGCGTAATCTAATCGCGTATTCAAACCGGGAATTGGTTTCCATATTAATCCCAAGCCAACACTCGATAAAAATTTCTGTCTGGGAAATTTATTTGGATTATCGGGATGATTCCAAATCGCTCCTAAATCGAAAAATGGTGCAATTAATAGGTTGGGATTTCCAGCTTTATTATATTTGAGAGCAATCCTGTCTTCTAGGGAGAAATGTACTCCGTTGTCACCATAAAGTATATTTTGTCGATAACCACGCAATATTTTTCCACCACCAATAGCAAATTTTTCCGAAGATAAAAGGCTATCCGGGGTTAACTGTAAATCTAGTCTGGCAATTAGCAAGTTATCATTACCCAATTTTTGAACTCTTTGAGCTTGAGCTAACCAACTCACAAATTGACCATCAGGTATGGGACTATCATTCACCGTAGCATCAAACAAACTAGTACCCAAACTAAATTGCGATCGCCCTATCCAAGCCCCCTGTTTCTCTCGCTTAATATATTCTTGTCCGAATTTAAATACCCTAGTACGGCTAACACCATTACGATTTGGACCAATAACAAGAGATCGTGGTGTATTATCTAAAAAGGTTTGACTATTCCGAAATGCAAAACCCAAAGATAAAGCAAACTCTTCTTTTGGGGAACGAATTAGCGGTTGACGATAATTGATTTCGTATAGTTCTGAGTCACCTTCAATATTTGTTGAACTAAAACTAGCTAACTTTTTTGAATCGGTAATTCTATAATCGTTGATGGCAGCACGCAGTTGTAAACTACCATTCATGGAATTAAGCGGTAAACGATAACCAAAATCATATTGATTAGCACCACCAGTGGTTGAACGATTATAGGAACCATGAATTTGGTCCCCAGAAGTAGCTAAGTTATTGTAGGAAAGTTTAACACCATATCTCATCTCACCCACACTAGGGGGAAAATAGTTATCAAAATTTAAAGCAGCGTTGAAAGCATTAGCTTCCACAACACGCACCTCTAAAATGTTTTTACCAAAGGCGCTTCCAGGTTTGAGGGTTGCTTCTACATTTTTTAATATAGGATCGGCTTTAAGCAATCTCAATTGATCTTCCAACTCACTTTTTTTTAAAGGATTGAGTTTAGCTAGTTGAATGCGATCGCGTATATAACTTTGATTGATTCTCTTTGTACCGATAATTTCTAGATTTTCTATTTTTCCTTCAATCGCGAAAATTCTGAAAACTCCGTTAACAGGTTTTTTGTCTAACAATACTGCTCTAGATGTAATGTAACCCTTATCCAAATAAAGCTGAGTAATTTTATCTGCGACTTCTCCCAATTGTTCGAGAGTTACTTTTTTTCCTTCCACAGTTTGAATTATGGAAGCAATTTCCGATGAACTCAAAACTTTATCTTTATTACCTAAAATGCAAATTTTTTCAACAAAGAAACTGCTATTTTTCTTTGGTGGCTGAACTGATTCGGTTTCTGAAAAGTCGTCGCACTGGTGGTTTTTAGGCTTTATAGTTGAATCTGTAAACTGACTTTTTTCATACTGCTGCACCCCTAATTGATAAAGTTGTGAAACTTCGTCTTTAGGTTTTTGTATCGTTTGTTTCTGGGCTATCTTCACTTGTTCAACAGATTCAACAGGTAAAGTAATAAAAAACACAAATATATTCACCAAGGGTACGGTTAACAATCCCAGACTATAGCGCATGACTCAATCCTCCACCACTTACTTAAGACAATAATTTATACATCTGAATAAGTAGAGATTCTGTAATAATTTTTGTAATTAACTGGAAATAAAACAAGTATTTTGTTGA
>CAKZYM010001120.1 GCA_937884685.1 uncultured Calothrix sp. | reverse complement strand
GCCTTCACCTCGGATTATTTTAGAAACTTTACTTCCGCATTTAAAAGCAACAGCAGGTTATGCTAGTTTTTTGCAACCGAAAATCGCCTCGCTTCCTGACAAAGATGGTGGAGAAAGTTTTTTTTCTGCTGCTTTAACTGAAGCCGATTTAGCTATTCAAAATTTTGTCGAAGTCGCTTTATTAGGTCATTTCCCAAATATCAGATTTTATGGAGAAGAATACAAAAGTTCTCCCAATACAAAGTATTTTCGTGCCGTTGATTTTGGCGAATAAGATGATTATTTAGTTACTCTAGTCCAAATTGACTGTAGATAGTTCTATATAGAAGGTCATTCAAATTATCAAATTATTCTGGGTATCTTAAATACGGATGATTACGAAGCGGTAATTGCTATTTCTCCCAGCGAAGATACTTATTTCTATGCTTTAAGAGGTGAAGGTGCTTTCAAAGGTTCTTTAGAAATGGATTTATCGGAATGCACTCCATTAAAGGTAGATTCCAATGCAAAACCTAATATCTTATTAGGTACGGCGATGAATTCCTTAAAACCCGCACTGCAAAATAAATACAACATTATTAATGCAGTCGATGATTATTCTAGCTCGGTTCAAAGACCTAATCTCAATGGTATTTTAAGCGGTGAATTATGCGGTGCTGTAAAACGATTTGGTCAATTTATCGATGGTGGAGCTTTAGCTTTCCTTGCTAGAGAAGCTGGTTGTAAGGTCACAAAATTGGATGGTTCTGCTTTACCTACATTAAATTCTTGCTCGGATTACAAATTACCAGGATTAATTATCGCAACTTCCGAATCAGTTCATCAAGATTTACTTTCGGCCGTTCGCGATTATGATTCAAGTTATTGAAACCCTTTAATAAGAAGAAGTCACTTCAATAGCTCCTTCTTATTAAATTTTTTTTATAGTACTGCATTACTACAAAGATTAAAACGTAAACTTTAATCTTTCAATTTATTTGTCAACCGTAATAAAAATATTGAAAGATGTTTATATTAAGTTGGCTGTAAAATTCTGCTTCAATCTTAATTTAACCAACGATTTTACAAGGTTTTTAGCCAATTAAATTAATTAGATATACGCCTCCAGTGATTATTAATTTACCGCGCTCTGAAACCCTTGTCAAATCGTAACCGCAATTTTTAAATGTCAGGAATTCATAACCAAATTTACAATTAAAACTTTTGTTATTCTAATCAATCGTGAGAATCATATTTTTAAAATCGATTATGTGGTCTATTCGATTGCATGAGTATTATTAGAGCTATATAATAGCGTAAACATGATTCTTTAATTCGGTAATAACGAACGACAGATTATCTAATATAAAGGAGTTTTCAAAGTTGTTTAAAACAACTTCTATATATATAAGGTGGAAAGGTATTTAATTAAAGCTGTGTTTCACCAACAATATAGAAGGTCAAATTTGAATATCTATGTTTTCGATTGTCCGGTAATACCGAACGACAGATTATCAAATATGAAGGAGTTTTCAAAGTCGTTTAAAACAACTTCTATATATAAGGTGAAAGCTTATTTAAGTGAAGCTGTACCTTGATAGTATTTAAATAATCATTTTTAAATTTTTAATTACCACAAGTTTTATTGCATCTACCAACTTGCGCCCAAATTTGCGTATCAGAAGAATTGGAACTGGGGTTGATTAAGCGTTTCACTTGTAAAATAACTAGCTTTTGGTCGGGTTTGAGTATACCGATTTGTGTTGGCAATCTCGAATTATGGGAATACCTTACATTTGTCCGCAAATTAACGGGCTTATCAACATTTACTAAAGCTCCTGCTGATGGAACTAAAGATGGATTAATACTAGAGTCTCGTAAATTAGTTGAAGTGCTATCAAGTTTACCTATCCAAATCCAACCGATAGGAGATATGTTTTGCGTCGAGACAAGAGTTTGACTTGTTTGTAATGAAGGAATCTCTAGTAAATTTGATAGTTTAGGAAGACAAATGCCTCCAACAACAAAAATTATAAGAGGAGTAGCAAAGGCGATCGCACTTCCATTTATTTGCTTAGAACGTTTTTTGGATTTCCTTGGTGAAGCAGAAAAAGCTTTACCTGCTCCCTTAAAAAGAGATGCTATTCGTTGAAGAGGTAATTTGACTGGAAAGGAAAAGCGATTAATATCTTTTACTTCTTCCCGAATACCTTCAGCGATGCTCATGAATGCATTGTCATATGGTCTCCAACTGGTGACGGGTTTTTCATTTTGAGGTAAGGCTTTGATATTAGGAAATGCGAATTTCCAAGAATCTTCCACTGGACGAAGTAGAACAGGAATTACGCGGGCTTTTCCAGACCTATGTCTTTCCATAGCCGATTTAGCTACAATATTCCAGTTATCATCCGAATCAATGAAGTCAGAACTAATTAATGGCAAAATTATATTAGCTTCATTTAGCTGTCTATCTATTTCAATTTCGATGTCTTTCCCAGCAGCAATCATACTTTTGTGCCAGGTATCTATAATGCCTCGGCGGTTTAAATTTTTGAGGTGCTTTTCTAATTCTTCAAGAAGTTTCTTATCTTTATCAGCATCAGAGCAAAAATATACGACCTTAATAGTTCTGGTAGAAAGCATTGAAATTAGCACCTGTAAAATTCAACTTGATGTTTACGACTTCATCGCAAATTATTTAGTTTTCAGAAATACATAGAAGATTAATTCGCCTATAGATTTTTAGTCAGGTCTTCAATTGCTTCTCTTATACCTTGAGCAATGCTCCTAAAAGCTTCGTCGCGATTTCCCCACTTAACAACGGGTTTACCATTTTTAGGAAGAGGTTGTAGCTTACCAAAAGAAGTGCTTTGCCAATTATCGACCGGTTTAAGAATGACAGGGATAACGCGGGCTTCTTGAGCTTCATGTCTTTTCATCGCTCGTTTTAACTCAACATCCCAGCAGTAATCAGAAGCGATAAAATCTGAACTAATCAGCAGTAAGATTACCCGCGCTGTATTTAGATGAATGTTAATATCGTTTTCCCATTCTTTCCCTGCTGTAATTTTTCGATGGTGCCAACCTGTAATAACTTCTTGTCGTTTTAAAATACTCAGATGCTTTTCTAGTTGATTTCGCAGTTTCTCATCTTCGCTAGCATAGGAGAAAAAGACTTCGATAGTTGAATTAGAATCAAGTCCAACACTGGAATTAGAAATATTAGTATTCACATTAGGCTTTTTTCTAATAGTTGGTGTAAGTTCTTCTGGAATACCTTCTAGTTGAATAGCATTAACACCAAGTTTGTAGGCAACTTCAATATTCTTCCCTGCACCCAAAGCATCATAAAAACCCATAGCAAATTTAATCGCAGCAGTATCTCCAATTGGCTGATTCATTCCAATCGCATAATTAATATGTTCGACAATTGCATTAACTTGCTTATACGAGTGACAAGCATTAAGTAGTACGCACTCAACTGTATCTATACATTGTTCAAACAGTCGGGCAATCGCTTCTGGTTTTACTAATTTCATTTGCCCATTTATATCCTCCAAAACCAATCCACCATCAGCTTCACCATGTCCGCAAAAGTGAACAATTTGAGGGTCGAAGTCCAATATGGCTCGGCGAATATCGTCAGGACGTACTGCTAACTTAGGCTCAATAATGAACTTATCGCGTTCTTTTGAACGTCGTAAAGCTTCTTGAATCTCGCGAAACTCCT
>CAKZYM010001119.1 GCA_937884685.1 uncultured Calothrix sp. | reverse complement strand
AGTAAGCCTGAAGTACACCTAGAAACCTCACCCCTAACCCCTCTCCTTGTTAAGGCTACCGTGTACACAGAAGTCTTAAAATCCTATCTGGAAGCGGCTTTCAAGTTCAGATAAAAATCGCTGAAAACCTGTCATTGCGAGCGAAGCGAAGCAATCGCAAGGTGTTGAGATTGCTTCGTCGTTCCTCCTCGCAATGACGATTTAAGGGGGTTAAAATCCCTGAAACGTATGTGGGGAGTACTTGTGTGTACACGGTAGCCTTGTTAAGGGAGAGGGGAAAGAAGCAAACTGTACCTCAGTTGTTTGATAAACGCTATACCTAATTTAACTGCAAACTGCTTTATCTAAAATTTTCTCAAATGAAGCAACTAGTTAGAAATTTTGAAAATGTAGAACAAGCTTACGATTTTTAAAACAACTTCACGCACCACCAAGGTTGATTCTTCATGTTCGTTTAGTTGGTGAAGCTGCTGATTTGTTAATTCAAAAGCTTAATCAGATGAATGTTGATTTTGATGAAAAATTTATTCGTCTAGGAGTAGCTCTTCACGATACGGGTAAAATTATTCATTGCCAAGAACTTGTTTCTCCTGGTAATCAACACGAAGCGGATGGAGAAAAACTATTAATTAGTAAAGGTGTAAATTCAAAAATAGCTAGATGCTGTGTTTCTCATGCAAAGTGGAAAAGCATGGAATGTTCTCTTGAAGAATTAATTATTGCTCTAGCAGATAAACTTTGGAAAGGTAAGCGGGAAGTTGACTTAGAAAAAGCGGTAATTGAAAGAATATCGAAATTAATTAATCAAGATTTTTGGAAATTGTTTATTGAATTAGATTTCCACTTTGAAAATATTGCATCTCAAGGTGAAGAAAGACTTGCCAGAAGTGCGTAATTTGACTTTCTTGTTTTATTAATACTTCCTATCTCACTCTTCCCTATTTCTATCTGCTGCTCCCTCATTACAAGACTCTACCTCTACACCTGAGTAAAAACCTCTTATAAAACTTGAAGAAAATATAGTAATATTTTTTCGTAATGCTTTTATTAATTATCAATAAATATAAGTTTGTCAACTACCAATAGTTTATTTTTGTTATGGGTTATATAAGATAAATGTAAATTTTAGGCTTTGAAATAGCATAATTTAAGTCGTTGGAGAAAAATAGTATTCTAAGCTACAGAACCATGTAAAGATTTGTCTAGCTGTAATTTAAAGCAAAAGATTAAAAGTGAGTAAATTACTGTATTTTGAGAAGAATTTATGCGAGATTAGACTTACATAGATACTCTGATACTCAAAAAATTAACTTCATGGATTCTTTATTTATTAACTCGTTACTTGAAGACTTGAAAAATCCGGATGAGGTAGTCCGCGAAGAAGCTACTCGTAAGTTATGGCGTTTATGGTTTCAGCAGAAGGGAGTGATTGGTCTAGAAAAGATAGAGGCTAGCCAAAAGCTATTGGATTCAGGTAAAGTCAGCGAAGCTGAAGACATGCTGACGCAGTTAATTGAAGACGAACCTGATTTTGCTGAAGCTTGGAATCGCCGCGCTTTTCTCTATTACACTAATAACGAATACGAAAAGTCTTTAGCTGATACTCAAGTAGCAATAGAGCTTAATCCGTTACATTTTGGCGCACTTCACGGTATGGGTTTGTGTTATGCAGCTTTAGGAGAATATGCAAGAGCTATAAATTCTTTTCAGCGTGCTTTAGAAATTCAGCCTTATTCTTTAATAAATCAAAAGTTGATTTTGGAATGTACGCTGAGAATCAGTTAAAAGCGAGTAAATATTGCTGAATTGAGGCTAGCAGCGTATTCAATCTGCTTGTTTAAATACTGTATGGATTAGAAAATTTATTACTGTTTATAGAGAAGGAAATAATTTATGGTTGGCTAGAAAGTTTTCAGCCAATATAAATAAGCTTGGTTTATCTTTTTGGTTATCTTAAAAATTAAAAATTACATGTATTTATGCACGATTCACAGTTTTAAGGGTGGATAAATTAATTAATTCCGCCCATATTTTTGATTAAATCACTGAAAATCTCCCGACTGTCTGGGGATTACTGATTATATTGCCAGCAATGGCGGAAAATACGGAAAATTACGGAATAACATCCTAGGGAAGAAAACACTAACAGTATTAATACGGATTCGTCATCTAGATATCGTGAAATATTATCAGTAATAATTATTAAAAATAAATACTTAGATATTTTTCATGGACAGTCATATGTTTTGTGATTTCTGTCCTATGCTTTCTGTTGTCTTGCTGTGATTAGAAGCTTTTAGGATAAGAGTTGCGACTGTAGTTAAATAAATTTTAGTACTGTGTCTTAGGGTGACATCAATTTGAATTCGTAAGGAAGTTTTAGCCAATGGCTTTTTTCCAACCCCAAAAAGAATCATTCAAGTTTCTAATAACGACTTTCTTTATATCCCCAATCTGTTTTTTAATTAGTTGTAAATCTCAGGTTGATAGTTTACCTCAAGAAAGTTATCCAAAACAGATTCGTGTGGGGATTCGGACTACTTCCTCTGGGATTGGAAGCAAAAACAAGGATGGTAGCTATGGTGGATTTTGTGCAGAATTCTTGAAAACACTGGAACATGAATTAAGTAGACAAAATCGACAAATTCCGGTTATTCCCAAAGACATAGCTAATCAGTATCGAGGAAAAGCATATCCTAGATATAGTGGACTTACAGCAGAAAAAATTGAAATGGAATGCGGTCCTAATTCCACCTTTACACTCAAATTAAGGGATAGACAAGATAATCAGCTTTTAAAAAGCAAAATACTATTTTCTAAAAAAAGTTTTCACACTACAGGTATCAAATTACTTTTAAATAAAAAAACAGCAGTAGAATTAGAAAATGCTCCTGAAAATCAACTTGAAAAAAAGCTTTCAGCGCTATCAATAGCTGTAATTCGAGGTACAACAACTCTTCAGCAGTTTAGAAAGAATGGTAATTATTATGATGGTTATGTCCCTTACCCTAAGATTAAACAAAAGAACCAGAAATTAGATATTCGAGATTTAGCCTTAGATGATTTAGAAAAAGGTGAAATCAAAGCATTTGCGAGCGATGCGATTATATTGAGAACTCTTTTGGAAGAAGGGATTCAAGGGAAGTCGGGATATAGGAAGAGTAGACAACCATTCAAAAACAAGAATTATGTCATATACCCTCAAGCACCAAATACTTATTTACCTAAATTAAAAAAACAACAGTACGCGATCGCAATTAACAAAAATACAGATTATGCGAAGTGGTTGAGAGAAACAGCGGATAAAGTTTTGGAAAAACCGAGTTTAAATCAAGCAAAGCAAGATATCCAGAAATATGAAAATGGTGGAGATATATTATCCCCAGTACCCCAAACTCTGTTGTCTGAAAAACCTAGAGAAAAACCATCAAAAAGCGATAAAGGAAATAATCCATTTTTAGACCCCGGAGTCATCACAGCATTTATTACAGCAGTATCAACTATTCTTGTCGGGTATTGGCAGTATGGTAGAAGGAATAAAGCGAAAAGTGGGTCGGAAGAGGTTAAAGGCTAAAGGTAAAGAGTTAGGAGTTAGGAGTTAGGAGTTAGGAATTAGGAGTTTAAATTTCTCCTTTGCCCCTTGTCTCCCCATCTCCC
>CAKZYM010001118.1 GCA_937884685.1 uncultured Calothrix sp. | reverse complement strand
ACCATTTCCCGCGCAATAATTAAACTCTGTTCGTGATAATCTATAGCTTTAGCATAGTCACTTATAGAAACGTAAGCACTTCCTAAAATACCTAAAGCTAGGGACTCTCCGTGACGATAACCAATTGCTGAAGAGGTTGTTAAAGAACTTTGATAATAATCAATTGCTTTTTTATAATCTCCAAGGGCAATATAAATATTTCCCAGATTTAATAAAGACTGTGATTCTCCTAAGCGATTTTGATTTTGCTGGGCGAGCGTCAAACTTTGCTGATGATAATCAACAGCTTTAGCGTAGTTGCCCAGGTCATAATAAACACTTCCCAGATTGCTAAGAGCTTCTCCTTCCCCTTGACGGTATTTAATTTCCTTTGCTATTGCAAGATATTGCTCATAGTAATCAATAGCTTGGTCGTAATTTCCCAGAGCATGGTCAACACTTCCTAAATTTCCCAAGGCAGAACCTTCTCCCTGTCGGTTTTCTATCTTTCGTGCGAGGGCTAAATGTTGATTGTGGTAATCTGCCGCTTGGATATAGCGACCTAAAACGTAGTAAGCATTTCCCAAACCATTTAATAAAATAGCATCAAAACTAGGGTTTACTTGGTTTAAAAGTTTTTTATACAGTTCAATTTGTTCGGAATGATAGCCCCAAGTGTCTAATTGATTATGTAATTCCTCATTGGTAGGAGTATTCAAGCAAACCATAATAATTTTGCCAGCTTCTTCCCAAACTTTTAGCTCGCATAAATGATGCAAAGCTTCTAGATAACCTTTGACTTTTTCTAAATTGGAAACATCTGGTGAGGTTTTATATTTTGTTAACCAGTTAACTACAGCTCTGTATTTATTACGCTTCCAAGGGGGCTTTATATCTTTAATGGCAACTGGATCGATATTTAGAGATTTTAGTACTAAATTACCATGAGGCGTAATACTTGATTCTTCTAAAGCTTGTCGATTTTTATTTTTGAACTCATCATCCTGATTACTCATTGGCTTTGTTTGGTTTTTTAAATTGTTTTGTCATTATCAAGGAAATTAGTTAATTTTCTTGATTAAGACTCAGGTTTTTTAACTGCATTAAGAACAGTTTTTTGTGACAAAACATGATGTACCAGCGAAGCAGCAGCAGCAGCAGCTAAGGGTTGATGCTTTTTGTGTTTCTTCCCATCTCCCCAATCACAAATAGATTTTACTAAAATCCAAGCTGTACCCACACGTCCTGAAGCAGCACATAAACCAGCTCCTTCCATTTCTCCCCCAATTGCTTGAGGAAACTGCTCAGACAAGTTGGCTTTAAAAACTGAATCGTCAACTAATTTTTCCCCTGAGAGAATAGGACCAATCTTAATTTCAGATTTTCGACCATCAGGACAAGTAAACTCCCAATTTTGAATATTCTCAAAACGATTCAGTAGGGTTGTATTACTTGGGGGAATAGGGTCACGATAAATTATTTTTTCTTCTTGAACACGCTGCTTTTCGTAAGGGATAATCTGGGAAGCTACTAATACATCTGCGATTCTTTGTTTTTCTGGGTCTTTACCAAAAGCTATCCCAAGCATGATAATGGCTCTAGGATTCCACAAACGTTGAGCTTGGTCAGTAGCGAGAATAATTGAACCTTCACCAATGGAACCCATACGACATTTAGTGAGAACAGTTTTCCATGAACCAAATTGTCCGATATAGTAAGTTTCTGGTCCAGAATAAACAAGTAAAATCTTTTGGTTTTCAGGTAATGGTTGGAGTAAGTTTACAACTGCTTTTAATTCTGTGTCTGTTGCGGTAATGAGAACAACATCAATTTCGGATTTAATTAAATTACATTCTTCTTCAGCAGTTTCTTCTGTTTCTGAGAAATTGGGAGTATACCAAGGTTGTTCTTCAATTTGATATTCTAATTCGTCTTCTGGGGGTATGAATGATTCAGTTTTTGGTTCAGTAGTATTAGTTGTAAAAGCTTCAAGTTTTTTATGACCAAGTGAACTAATTTTTGTAAATATTTCTATATCTTCGTCATCTAAATTATATTTTTGTTGCGGTTGATTAATAATATAATCAGCAAGTTGAATCAGAGGATGATTTGGATTTCTGCGAGATACTGGATAATCTTTAAATTTAGAAACTAAGATAGTGGTAAATTCGTTAATGTCTAAGTTGAAGTCGAGATTGCCAATAAAGTAATTATCAATTCCAGCGTTTCTGAAAATAGCTCTTCTTCCAGCTACAGTGTCAATGTTAATAAATAAGGTTTGCAGAGCAGACTCTAGCTGATAAGTGTGATTTTGTTCTAAATCGGAAAATATTTTAGAATTTTTCAACTAAGCTTCCTCCATTAATTGGTTTTTTCTTTTATGATTGCTTTGCATGATTTGATATTTCAACTAATTATTGATTTAATCTTATTCGATAATTCTATTTATCATCATATAACTGTCTCAAATGCTCCAAAGAAATACTCCGAATTAAATTCTGCTGTCTAAGCAGAACTTGATTATTTTCATCAACTCTTTCCTCTACTAAATAACTATCTCTCAAAGCATCCAAAGCCATTTTTTGCCCATCCTCATCAATATCCCAGTCTTCTAAAAGACTTAACCAAAATACTTCTGGTACTTCACAGCGATAAACAGAAGATTCACACAACAATAAGTAGGCCTCACGAACCTCGCTTTTTAAGCGATTAAATGTGTTCTCTAATCGACTTTTTACATTTCGGGGTAAACTTTGAGTATATTTATGTGAATTAAATTGGTCATCTGCAGAAGTAGTTATTCCCTTTGTTTTCGCTTCTTCAATTGCTTTTTCAACTTCTTCTACTTCCTTCCCATACTTAGTCCAATATCCTAAAACATTACCATTAAAAGGATAATTGATAATTTCACCAGCTATCAACCGTAAAGCTAAGGGGTAACCTTCATAAACTCGTCCAATTCTTTCTAAATAAGGTTTTCCTTCTGCTTCTGGACTAACATCTAATCCTGTTTTATGAAACAAGGCTAACTGTTCCAATTCTTCTAAACCACTTAAAGGTTGACATAACCAG
>CAKZYM010001117.1 GCA_937884685.1 uncultured Calothrix sp. | reverse complement strand
AAACAAGGTGCGTGAAGACATTATCAAATCATTGATGAAAATCATAATTTGTCGAAGTCTTCACAGCACCCTACAATTAATTACCAATTACCTATTACCCATTACCAATTCACCAAATTATTGATATTAATCACGAAATCCGGGGAGACGTAGCACTGCTAAGTCTCTACATTTGTGTACGGTTGGTAATTAGATACTTGGTTTTGCGCTACTCTAACGAGTCAAACACTAAATGCAAATTTTGCACGAAAGCTACCGCTTAACGAAAACTTCATAAAACTACTACTTCCACCCACAAAAATTTATAGTAGAATTTACGTAAACAATATATTGAAATTTATTTGCAATAATCTAATTCAAAAAACGTCAACGTAAGCATCAAAAGAATTCTAGAGATTAAAAATCCAATTCTCCTCAAAGTTTTGACAGAGATAACATTTATACTTTGAGATTAATAGAATATTCGCTGTTTGAATTTGGCTTTCACCATAGCAGTGGGGCTGAATGCACTAATTATTGTCTTGAAAAATTATAACCCGAATTATGAGTAATTATGATGAGGCTGTAAATGGGGATATTTCTAATAACCCAGCAAGTCCGTTACAGCTTTCTTTGTCGGAAGGAGCTAATAGAGTTACAGCGACTACGGGAGATAGAGACCAAGAATATGTTACGGTGACTGTTCCCGAAGGTTTTCAGTTAAATTCCGTGGTGTTGGAATCTTATAATCCTAATGATGTGGCTTTTATTGGGGTACAAGAGGGAGATACTTTTACCGAACCCCTTGATGATTCTGCGATTCGGGAAAATATTTTGGGTTATACCTTATTCGGAAATCCCAGACAGGTTGGTACTGATATTTTAGATGAAATTGGTAATGGCTTAAATGCAATTGGTTTTGAAGGTGCTTTACCAAGCGGTGATTATACTTTTGCTTTACAGCAAATAGGAGCATCGAGCGATTATACCTTAGCTTTTAATGTTTCGAGCGCATCCACAGAACCGGAACCGGAACCAAATCCAACACCAAATCCCGAACCAACACCACAACCAACACCACAACCTACGAATGCAGTTGTTGGTTTAACGGTGGATAAAACTGATGTGGTTGAGGGAGATTCGATTACTTTAACTCTTACTGTTGATGGGGATATTCCAGCAGAAGGGATTTCTGTTTTGGTTAATGATATTAATAGCGTGGAAAATCAACGCAGGTCATTAACTGAATTTGATATTTTCAATATTGAGTTAACGGGAATTAGTGGAATTCCGATTCCTGCTGAGGGAGATAGTGGTTTTTTTGTTACTGTCACGGAACCAACGGCTACGATTACTCTACCGGTATTTGACGAGGGTGCTAACGAAGATGAAGCAGCGGAATCTTTTACTTTTGAGGTAATTGATGCAGAAGGTTATCAAGTAGATTCCCAAAATAATGCAATTACTATCAACATTACTGACTTAATAGATTCAAATACTCCATTACCAGTCGTAGATGAATTACCAGTTATTTCCATAGATACCTTAACGGGAACTTTTGACGGTGATGATAATTTAATTACTCCTAATTTGGTAGATTCTACCGCAGGAGTACCTATTTTAAGCGTCACAATAAATTCTAATGTTCCGGTACCGGAAGATGGTTTAGTTGTTAATATCAATAGCGATTTAGCCGACATTACCGAATTAGTAAACGAACCTGCTTTTGCACCTTTTGTTTTTGGTGGAGAATTTGTCAAAGCAATTTATAGCGATGCGGGAGTTGCTACGGGTTTTCAGGTAAGGTTATTAAATCCCAATACTATCGTTAACTTTTCTAATGTTGGTTTAGAAAGTGAAGATGTAGAAGATTTTAGTTTATTTGTAGAGCCGAGTGAAGATTATACGGTTAGCGATACTAAAGCTGCTTCTACCGTCACGATTTACAATACTCTCGACCAAGTTCCGACTACAGGAACAACACCAACGGTAGGAATGAGTATCAGTGAAAATTCTTTGATTGAAGGAGAAACTGAAACTACCATCAGCTTTAACGTCGATGGAGAAATTCCCCCCGAAGGTGTAGTAGTTTTAGTTGATAGCGATGTCAGATTTGGTTTGGGTGAATTTGATTTATTAAACGCTGAAGTCGAAGGTGGAGTTTTCCCGGTTACGAATGGTGATAGTAGCGGTTTCTATTTCAAAATTACCGAGTCGGAAGCTAGTATTACTTTGATTCCCAGAGATGATAATTTAGATGATGAAACTGGGGAAGCAATTAGTGAAGGAATTGAAGATTTTACTTTTACTTTACAACAGCAACCGGGTTACAACATTGATAGCGATGCAGCAACAGTTAACTTTACGATTGCAGATGATGCTGATGCTCAAATTCAGGTTAGTTTAACAACCGAACCCCAAATTTTAATTGAAGAATCGGAAACTACCGCTGTATTTACTTTAAATCTTAGCGCTCCACCACCGTCAGATGGAATTACTGTTGCAATTAATTCGGAAAATCTCAGCGATTTCGATACTTCAGGATTAGAAGTAACTGGTGGTAGTGTTGTTAATATTAGTGACGGTACGGTTAATATTTTAGTTACCGAAGAAACTGCGACAGTTAATCTGACGGTAAATAACGATGGCATGATGGAAGGCTTAGAAACCGCTGTCTTTACCTTAGTTGAACCTTCAGAAAATGCAGGTTATCAAATTAGTTTGGATTCGGAAGCTAATCAATCCAGTTTCGATATTTACGACAACGTTAGCGATGCTCCCGTAATTGTTACCGAAGAATCATTTAACGATACAATAGCCACCGCAACAGCTACAAATATCAGTCCCGAAATCCAAGCTGCTTCCATCAACGGGGAAATTTCTGGTAACTTCTTCGATTCAGATTTATCCCAGCGAACCGATTTAACCGAAGACGTTGATATCTACTCCTTAGATTTACAAGCAGGGGATAGAGTTACCTTTGATATTGATTCAATTCCCTTTGAAAATTCATCCGGTGTAACTCTAGAAACGGGTGCGGATTTACGATTATTTAATGCAGCAGGGGAAGAATTAGTTTATAACGATGAAGGTTCGGCTCCCGGAGAATTATTAGATTCTGGTCGAGATGCCTACATCGATTATACCGTCGAGGATGCCGGAACTTACTACATCGGCGTATCCCAAGCATTTAACGAAGATTACGACCCCAATGTCCCAGCTTCCGGAAATGGAGCAGCATTTTCTAGATTTGGCTTGGGTGCAGGTGAATATAATTTAGAAGTTCAGGTTAACCCAGATGCTCCGATAATAGAGGAATTTACAGAATTTGACGGCGAAAGCTCCGCAACACCAATTGTTAGTTTTAACGCCGTACCGGGAACCTTCGAGGGTAACGATATTCTTTCTTCTCAAATTGTCGAATCTTTAGGAGCAGAAAGAGGAAAAGCAGCTTTACTCAACTTCACCTTTAGTGTAGAAGGAGAAATTCCTGCAGAAGGATTAGAAGTCATAGTTAAAAGCGATGTTGATTTTTCAGGTTTCTTGGACGACTTAACAGGTACTCCCAGAACAGCAGTAGGGGGAGAAGTTCTCGGAGCGATTTACAATCAAGATGGAACCCCTGCTGGTTTCAAAGTATTATTAACTAGTCCTAACGCTTCCTTCCCATTTCCAGTTAGCGAAAGAGATACAGATGACCCCAATTCTCCCGAATCCATCGAATTTACTTTAGCAAACAGCCCCAACTACAGCAGCGATTCAGCAGCTAACACCTCAAACATTACCTTCTACGACACCTTAGAACAAATTCAAGCCAGCGGTAACGCTCCTCAAATTGGTATCAGCATCGATAAAACCGAATTAGTTGAATCCGAAGCAACAGAAGTAAATCTTTCCTTTAACGTCGAAGGTGA
>CAKZYM010001116.1 GCA_937884685.1 uncultured Calothrix sp. | reverse complement strand
CAGTCAAAGCATGACCCAAACTAAGAGCGGCTACTACCTTGCTTAAGATAATCCTTTACTAGCTTTTTACAAGGGTTTTAGCAGTGTTACAAGCTTCAATAGGTGGATGCTTTACTATATTTGCGAGTTCCTGTAGTTGATTTACTGCTTCTGCACCTTCCAACTTCATTAATTCGCGGTCGTCACGCATCTCAGTCCAAGTGATGCCATAATCGGATACTAAGAAGCGAATCAGATGATTTTCTCCCAAGCTAACCATGAACGAAGCACTATTCATCTGGTCACCGCAGGTGTAACAAGACGCAGGGTAACCACGTCTCTCTAGAACTATCGCTAAGGCTTGTAAATTCATTACTAAGTCTTGAACGAACTGCCGGTGTTGTTGCGCTAATCTAAGAAACACTTTTATCCTCCAAACACCAAAATCATTTTAGTCTCTTTTATATTTTTTTTAGATTTTCTCATCAAATGGTATTGTAAACTAATCATTACAATTGTCCATAGTTTAAAAATCCGAAAATTACTACCTTGGAAATGGTAGTTCAATTAGGCAGGTCGTGCCGTATCATAATATTCACTTTACAATCTAAAAATTTCGGGCACGATAGATTAAATTTTACTTCTTATTTATATTGCCGAGGTCAGGGTAGATACTGACAATATAAATCCGATATCACATTAACTCATATTTAGTAGAAGTCAACCGCCCAAAAGTAACAAATAGTATCTTGATTGGTTATAAACTGCTATAAAAGCAGGCTTTAATTAGTTGATGGAAATTTTACTCCGTTTTACTGCTGTAACTATTATGGGAAATAGTTGTATTTTTAACCCCTACAGATGGTTTTCCCTTCCAGTCAAAGCAAATCAGTCAAGTTAGTTATTATTTTCAAAGCATTATACAAAACCTCTCATCGCTTATAGTCACTAACGAATATTCATACATTTAGTCGAAGATTAAATCGAAAGTTATGTTTCAACTAAAACTTGAGGATAACTAAATAATTCAAGTCCTTGCTGCCAATTCGCCAAAATTCTCATTAAGTCTTTGTAAAAATGTCTCTTTAGCTACCATTTACATCAAGAATCAGTACAAGTAAGCCAGCTTTGAAAACTGCAACTCTTCTGAGATAATAAGCATTAATAGCAAGGCTTTCAAGCTAATATTAGCTCTCTAATATAGTTAAATTTATTTCTTCTAACTTATTTATCGGTAGCTTGTAGAAAATTTATAAAGAAATAATACGGATAAATAAAAATCTAAAAGTTACCTCACATTCATTAGATAATTAAATAGTTAAATTAGCAATTATTATCAACTGAATTAGAAAAAAAAATTTAGCAAATTGCTTTGCAGATTAATGAATAATTCAAAATCGTATCGCTAATATTTGCGATACGATTTTTATAATTTCTACGATGCCAATGAAAAATTAGTGCCTTTATACTACCTGCCACCAACCAAAAGCCGGTCCGATAAAACGAACCGTTATCCAAATGGCAATCATTAGAAAAATGCCAATCCATGCACCCCGAGTAGTCCAATCGACAAACTGTTCTGCTTGTCTTTTGGTTATCGGAACCCAGGGTAAAATACGAGGGGATTGCCCGTAATCGTTTCCTAGTGAAGTTTTACGCCGCTTTGCTTCGCCCATAATTGAGATTGAAATATCGATGCTTTCAATACTTGCTATCGCCAATCATAGTCCTTATATAGCTATATTGAGCTACATATTTCGTGAATAAATGTTGAGCCATTTGGCAAATAAAGCTGTCTAAAGTACTTGTATCGCTACGACACACGGGGAAAGTTACTACTGCATTCGTCAAACTCTTATTTTTTGAACAGAGGATAAGAATCAATCATGCTAACTTAATATTTCTTTATATTTATTAACAATTTTTGTTTACAATTGTTAATAGACTAAACCATTCTATTGCTTAGGTTAGTTGTTGTGAACAAGATTATTTACGTAATATTTCTATAGTTTAAAGTTAGCTTTATCCATCTTGAGACCAGAGAGGAAAGGTTTGATGAATAACTCAAAGTCTTTACATGTGAAAGAAACAGGAATAAACCAAGAAGGAAAGCTATTGCAGCAATTTTTACAACTGATTCCCGATTTATGGTGTGTCGTTACGAAAGATGGCTGCTATCAACAGCTAAACGGTTATTGCTGGAAGACTCTCCTGGGTTGGGATGAATCAGAATTAATAGCAAAACCAATGCTAGCGTTTGTTCACACGGAAGATATAGAGGTTACTTCCAAAGCTTTATCTGAATTGAAAAAAAATCAAATAGTTGAAATAAATTTACGTCATCAACACTCTGATGGAAGCTATCGCTGGATTTCTTGGAGAATAAATAAAAACGCAGATGAATTAATTTGCGGTATTGGTAAAGAAATTATACTTAATAAATTGCAAGATGAACTAGAATATCAATCATATTTAGATTCGGATAAAAGTACATATCAATTGATAGATTCTGTTTCCCAAAAAGTTGAATTAATTAAAAAGAAGCTACAGCAAACTCAGCAAAAAATTGATTCTATCAAAAGCGAATACAAGCAAAATTCAAATACAGTAATTAATCAAAACTCTAATAGTTCTTATATAGTAGATTTTTACGAATTAGAGAAGCAAATTCAAGATACCCATAGCTATGAAAAATTATTGCAGTCGCTTTTCATCGCTCAGGAAGAAAATAATTTAGATAAAATTATAGCGAATGTGCCACAAGGAATATTGCTGCTCGATAGCGAATGTAAAATTATTTTAGCAAATCAAAATGGTAGAGATAATTTAAAATTAATTGCAGAAATAGACAGTAATAATATAGTTACTAGACTCGGTGGGGAAGCAATAGAAAAATTAGTTAATAGTGGTGAAGAAAAAATTATTCGGAAACTTATTCCCCATGATTTTCCCGAGCAAACATTTGAAGTGGTTATCCAATTACTGATTCCCGAATTAAATCAAAATCAATGGTTAGTGACAATTCACAATATTAGTAGCTTTGTGCAAAATGAACTAGAAGTCCACAAAGCCTTACAAAAAGAGAAAGAACTGAATATCCTCAAATCTAGCGTTGTCAATACAGTTTCTCACGAATATAGAACTCCTTTGACAAATATACTCTTAGGAGTGCAATTGCTCAAAAAATATCATGGCAAATTAGATAGTGAGCGTCAGATGCGCTGCTTTGAACATATTGAACAGTCTACTAAACATTTGGTGCAACTAGTAGATAACATGTTGCTCATTAATCAAGCTGAATCAGACAAATTTGAATTGCAACGTACTTCCTTAAACTTAGTTTTATTCACCGAGCAACTAGTAGAAGATTTAAAACTGATTCGAGGCAGCTATCATACTATTAAATTTAGCTATAAATGTAGTTGTAATGAAGCTTATCTAGACTCTACTTTACTACAACAAATACTTAGTAACTTACTTTGCAATGCGATGAAATATTCTCCTGACGGTGGAGAAATAAATTTAGATTTACTCTGCGATAATAATGCTGCTTTATTTAAGGTAAAAGACCAGGGAATAGGAATCCCCGAACAAGATAGACAGAAGCTTTTTGAAAGTTTTCAGCGCGGTAGTAATGCTGGAAAAATTAGAGGTAGCGGTTTAGGGCTTGTCATTGTAAAAAGATGTGTAGAATTACACGGTGGAGAGATATGGTTTGATTCAGTTGTGGGAAATGGCACAACTTTTTATGTCAAACTGCCTTTTTAATTAAACATTGAATTAGATTGTTGATTTAAATGTTGGTTTAATTTTTGATTGAACCCATTATTATTAAAACTTATTCGCTTACTATCAGTTGCTTGTCAATCATTATTAATAAGTACTTTGAGTACTTGTGCAAAATTTATTTAATATTTCGTTTAGGCAGAGAATAGAGAACAGGAAACAGCGATATAGCTGAGTGATAAATGTATAAATAATTTTGCTTTACTACTTATTGATCTACTTAACATTAAGTAACAAGAAAAACCTTGATAAAAATTTGAGTCTAAAGAATACTAGTGGCAAAAGTATTGAAAAGTATTTGTACTTAAAATTCTATTCTAATACCGAAAAAAATATTTTGATAGGTATTGGAACTATGCTGATTATATGCTGTCCATCAGGTATAGTTTTGCATGGGTTAAAAGCCACTAGGCTAACCTCGGCACCTACATCATACGCACAAATTAAAGATGAAATATAAGGGCTTTCCCATTTCTTTACGCAATAATTTCTCTACTAACTTTAAATTACCTTTGTCTATTGCTGCTTTGCTTGTAGTTTCTAGCAGCTCGATGCTGCTACCAGCAGAAGAATCAAAAGCAAACTCTACGAAGCAAAGTAATGCTCAAACTCAAATAGCGCAAAATCCCGTTGCTAGCAGCATCATTTATGTAAATCCTCAAACTGGTGCAGACCAAAATGGTGGTGGTACCACCGAAGCAGCTCCATTTAAAACCATCGCTTTCGCTCTTAGACAAGCTCAACCCGGTACAGTTATTCAACTAGCACCCGGTAGCTACAGCAAAGAAACAGGAGAAAGATTTCCACTTAGAGTTAAAGAAGGAGTAACTTTACGTGGAGATGAAGCAGGAAAAGGACAAGCAACATTAATTACAGGAAGTGGTAGATATACCAGCCGTACTTTTGCAAGTCAGAACATTACTATCCTTAGTGGGAAAAACTCTACTATTAGTGGTGTTACCGTCACAAACCCAGCTTCTCGGGGTACTGGAATATGGGTAGAATCAACAAATCCCAAAATTATAAATAGCACTTTTACTAATAACAAACGAGAAGGTGTTTTTGTTACCGGTACGGGTAATCCCACAATCGCAGGTAACATCTTTATTCAAAATACAGGTAATGGGGTTTCCGTCGCTAAGTCTGCTCGGGGAGAGATTCGCGGTAACTTATTTCAAGATACTGGATTTGGTTTAGCTATCGGTGGAAATTCTACACCCTTGATAGCTGAAAACCAAATTTTGCAAAACAGAGACGGACTTTTTATCTCTAATT
>CAKZYM010001115.1 GCA_937884685.1 uncultured Calothrix sp. | reverse complement strand
GTACAAAAAAATTTTATAAAACTCTTGTGGTACGGGCATCCCTGCCCGTTAGAATCCTCATAAAGATGAAATATGCTGTATATCTAACAACTAACAACTAACAACTAACAACTAACAACCAACTTCCGGTAAACGAATAATAAAAGTAGTTCCCGGAGTTTCTGGTGACTTAATAGCAAAACGATTAGCAGGGCTGAAAATTTCCATTTCACCCTGCATTTGCTCTATCAATTGTTTTGCTATGGTTAATCCTAATCCAGAACCGGGAATTTCAGTTTGGGCTTGTACTCCTCGATAACCTCTTTCTCCAAGATGCTCTAAATCTTTTTGTGGAATTCCCGGCCCGTTGTCACTAATTGCAATTCCTAAAAAGTTAGCTTTATCTCTTATTGATTCTATTAAAATTGTGCCGCCAGCGGGAGTGTATTTCAAAGCATTATCAATTAAATTACTCAATATTTCTCGTAATGCTTGGTAATTTCCTCGCACGTCAGGCAAATTATTCTCAATCTTAGTTATTAATTCTAGAGAGCGTTCCTGCGCTATTGCTTCAGTTGATACTAATAGCGGCTGCAATACTTCATTGAAATTTAAATCAACTATTTCTTGTTCTGCGCCATTTAATAACAATAAAGGTTTATCAAGCTCAATAGTTGCTTCTACTTCCACTTGATTTTGTGCGGGTAATTTGGCTGGAAGTAAATCTTCTGGAGTTAAATCAATTGCTTCATCAAATTTCTGTAGTAATTCCTTCAGCCTATCAGTTTCCCGAACTATAGATAAAGCAACTTCCCGGTTTTCATCTTTCGGTCGCAATCGCTTCGTCAAGAGCTTTCCAAAAGTTCGCAAAGCTGTTAATGGATTGCGAAATTGATGCAATAAATTATCCATCAAATCCAGCTGCCTTTCCTGCATTATTTGATGATTATGTAACTGGCTTGCCAACCAAGCACGCCGTCTGTCCATAATACAAGCAATCGCCAAACTTTGAGCTACACTTTCAATTTGAGTCCGTTCGCTTTCATTCCAAGCCCGGTCTTCCCTACCCGTTACCAATAACCCCATCATCACCGAATCGTGAATCAAAGGCAAAACAATTTGGTCTCCTTCCATCAAGTATTCTTGATTGTCTTCTTGAGCTTGATTTGAGAAATTATTATCTAACGGCGAACTGCTGTCTGCTGAAGACCCAGCTAATAAATGACGATTAACAGATGGTAAAGCTACCTGATGCTCAAGTCCTACTACAGCAGTCTCTGGATAAACCGCAACAGGAATTAACTTTGCTTCCCCCTTATGTGGTGGAACCTCTGCCAATTCTTGCGTCAAATATACAACGCTCAAAGATGCTCCCAATCCTTGGGCTAGCAGCGTTAATTGTTCTCGGCACAGAGCAACAAACTCTGAACTGGCAGAAACTATCATAAATGAATTCTTCTGGTTCGCGATTGTACAAAAACTGCGATTGATATAATAATCGGGATTAAACCGGGAATTAAATCGCGGATTAACATTACCCCTTTTACAAAGCTTAACTAATTCTGACTCGTAATAATTGATTCTGAAGCATTATATTACTCAATACTTTTGATTTATTTACATGTAAATAAATATTTTTTGATTTCAGTTTGGTTACAAACCATTGATTTTTTTTAGTAAAACTTTTATAATTGGCACGGATTTTGTAGCTATAACTACAATCCAGAGCTAACACGAGGAGGAAAATAGTTTGGCTAGGAGAAGGAAGCGCAAAAGCCGTCGTCGTCAGGAAGGACGACGTATTCTAGAACACGTGCCTCAATATAGCATCGAAAGTGGTGAAGATAAACCCGTGACGGCAGCCAGAAAGTTTATTCAAGCTGAGGGTATTCTTCCACCTGCTTTGTTGCTAGTGAAGCGTAACGAACACACTACAGACCGTTATTTCTGGGCTGAAAAAGGTCTGTTTGGTGCTCAGTACGTCGAAGAAAATCACTTTTTGTTTCCGAGTTTGAGAACAATGGAACCGACATCGATTCCAGAAGCATTAGCTGTTGCCGTTGCTCGGTAAACGAGTCTCTCAGAAGGTTGTTTGTCTTAAGTTTTGAGTGTGACTTTTGACAACAATCTATTAACTGGCAAAATGATGCATTTTTTTTAAATGTTTATGTTTTCTTAATGTTTTGAAATTATTTGCCAGTAAAATCAGTTCGATAAAGATGCTTAATTTTGGTTCATTCCATACAATTGTTGAATTTTTGTGTGGTAAGTCGTAAGTGTGAGGAAAAATTATTTTTCGAGACTAAGGGTTTAGGGATATAAGGATTTGGTAAATTTATACGGCGAATGAGCATTACTGCCTTTGCAGCAACTGGCGCAGCTAAAGGCATGAATAAAGTTCCTGTTTGACCTGTTATGGCTCTCTAGCTGTCAGCAGGGTCATTTTTACCTATCCTTCCCTTTATTCCATATATCTGTCTCAATACAGAGGTTTCTAGTTAGTTAGTGGATTATTCTTAATAAGAGTTAACTATTTACATCATGTCGGTCATTTATTTCAAAGCCGCTCTTGATAAACGGTTGGGAAATCTTTATGTTTAATAGGTCTGATTGCTGCACCAGACCATAGTCTTCTTTGGAAGAACTGTAAATGTTTTTAGCGGCAAAACGAATAGTTAATTGGTTCTGCGGAAAACTGACTATAAATTGAAAGCTGCTTTGTTCTGGAAGTTAACTTAGTTTTAGATTTGAACTAAGAAATCCAGTAACTATATATTTCTTCTATTCTTTTTCTATTCTTTAGAGGATGTTTTAAAAGTATAATTTCATACTCAGTCGGTCGAATTAACCTGTCCAAGGGGTACGTTACGAAGACCGTAGATTAAAAACCAGTTGGTCTACGAAGGTTGACTTTGCCTGTGTAGTAGCGACTATAAAGCGCTAGATACTTTTAAAACGTCCTCTTCAAGGAAAAGATAGGTCGCCATTTTTGGTTTTAGACAATACCTACCAATGAATCAGAGTTCTTAAACAATAAAGTTTAGAAATATTAGTCGCTTAGAATCTAATTTATTTTTTGGTAGCACGCCAATCTGTTGTGAAATAAATTAACAACAAATTAAATCTTAAAAGCTGTGAACTTATATTTATTTCGCTCAAGGCAACAAAAATAGTGCCTTGAAGAAATATTTATATGCTTAAAGGCGATAATTCAAGCTCTTTTTAGCTGTAATGCTTCTTCTAAAGAAATAATTTCATCTCGATGAGCGATTACAGTAATTTTGGTGTTTTGCTCGCTGTTGGAATCTTCAACAGCTAGCAAAACTTTTTCTTCTTTACCTGCTTTGCTCCAGTAAAAAATGCCGCTTAAAGGGGATAGCAAGACTATCCCATAAAGCAGAAAGCTTTGACTAGAAAAAAGCAAAGACAACATTAATGATAGACAAGTAAAACCAACAGCCGCAAGAACAGTCAAAAATATGGCTAAAAACCAACTAGGTTTAACAAAACCAGTCATAGTTACTTGATTTTTTTGCGGGTCTACCGCTGCCACTCGATAAGACCTCGCTCGAAAGTAGTCCTTTAATTGAGGCATTAAAGAGGCTTCATTTAATTGGGATACCAGGTGCGCTGTTTCTGTACGGTCTTTAGTAGAAGCCCTAATAAAGAAGAATAACCCGACCGACATTAATAAAGTGAGCAGCAACGTGGATGGCAGAATAGCAGTATCCATAGCAAGTTAGGAGGTGTAATCAGAGGAAACAATTACCATTATTATTGGTAAATTGTCCTCTTTACACTAAATATTTCTCCGCTTTATGTAATCGTGCCAAAGACGAGCTAAATCTTGGGCTAGAGTTTGCCATTCAGAGGAAACTTGGTACATCCGTCGGGGACGACCGCGTCCTTCAAGCTTCTTCCAATATCCAGTAATTGCTTTCTGGTCTTCAAGAAACTTAATCGCACTATAAAGTACAGTATCTGAAAGTCGATAAGTTGGATATTCGGCCTCCAGTTTCTGGATTAACTCGGTGCCGTAAGATTCCCCTTGTTGCAAAACAGACAAGATATAACAAACAGCTAGTTCCTGACAGAGGTAGGTCGGCGGAGGATTTTCAAAGAATTGATATATATCCTCAAGTTTCATAGTTAGTGAATGGCTAAAAAAATGCCTTAATATTGAGTCTGTAATTTCTATAGAGAGTATATAGTGCTACTCCATAAAATGTAAGTATATAACGCTACTTAGACTCATATGGTCTGCATTATAAACACTACATTAAAGCACATGATTGTTACTTATGGTACTGTCGCACTAGAATTGGGGTGCAGTGAACCGCACCCCTACCCAAACTCGGAAAGTAGTGTTGTGAGGAGTAGCTTGACAGCAATTTTCATCGCCATCAGTGTGTCAAGTGATGCTAAGCAAATTAGAACTGCTTAAGCATAAAATGGCACTTAAGCAATAATAAAGGTAAATTGCTAATTTTTTGTAAAAATTAACAAATACTTTTTTAGAAAGATTATCCCCTCGGTAATTTAACTTATTTTTATAAGGTAAAATCGGGTATTCACAAGCAGCTATCTATAAATAGCTACGCAGACGAAGAAAGTAACGTGAATTATTTATGTACTTACACTCTTAATTTATTGTCCTTCACCTGTATGTTTAGTTGGTGTAATAATTTTCTAAAAGAGAGCCTATTAGTTTTTTTGATATGTCAGAACAGTTAGACAATCTGTCTTCTTCTAAAGTCCGTTCTATCGGGCAGAATTTTCGTATTACGGGGTGGATTAGTTTTGTACTGCAATTAGTACTGGGTATTGTCTCCAGCTTACTGCTATTAGTATTTGTAATTGGTCGCAGACCGGGGACTCCTTCGGCCACTACTGAAACTGGCTTTGGCGTATTTTTAGCCGTCTGCGGCATAGTTTCTTTAGGAATCAGCGTTTATTTAGCATTTCGCTGTAAAAATATTGGCAGAAAGCTACAATCAACTAACTCTAGTAACCGTCCTCGAAAAATTGAGACAGTTAAAACCTTGCAGTTGGCTTTGATAGTAAATTTAGTGGGAATGCTGTTGACCCTATTAGGAGCGCAAGCAATTGTTGGCTCTTTAGTAGTTAAAGCAGTATCAAGTCAAACTATAACTACCCTGGGTGCTGTAGACCCCAACCGAATCAGCGGTCAAGATATGCTTGTAGTTCAGGCAAACAATAATACAATTACAGCCCATTTTGTCGGGCTTGTAGGGTCAATTTGGTTGTTAAATCGTATCACCAAGTGAGTGTGAAGGCGATACGATTTAAAAGCTAAACGAGGAAGTTAAGAAGATTGGAGGAAGAAAACTTCTTGCTCACTGTTTCTAATATCTCCATCTTTAATCCGGAATTTTCTAGGGTCTTTACCTGATATTTTTTTGTTAAGAGAGAATTAGTTGGCTCGATTATTGTTAAGTGCTAATTCAGTACCAGAACTATTTTTTGTATCCTCGTAGAAATTTTTTTTGCTAGGTCGTCAACGCGAACACTACAATATGTCTTGGTGTGTTGACTCAAATATTTTAAATCCTATAACTTAAACCGAGAAACATCTGTGCTAGATATCAAGCAAATACGGGAAAATCCCCAATTAATCCTAGAAAGACTGAAAAATCGTGGCGATAATTACGATATTCAGCCTATTGTTGATTTGAACCAACGACAGCGCGATTTAGAGACAACCCGAAGTCAACTTCAAGCTCGCAGTAATGAAATTGGTAAGTTGGTTGGACAAAAAATCAAGTCGGGTACCAGTCCTCAAGACGCAGAAATTAAAGATTTACGAGAAGAAGGTAATTCTCTGAAAGCCAAATTAGGTGAATTCGAGCCTCAAGAGAAAGAGATTAAAGCCGAAATAGAACAGCGAGTATTTTTTATTATTATTATACCAAGCGTTTCTACACCGATTGGTAAAAGTGAAGAAGAGAATGTAGAAATTCGACGCTGGGGTGATGAGTATTTACCTCAAAACTCAAATATTATTCCTCATTGGGAAATTGGTGAAAAGTTAGGGATTCTTAACTTTGAAAGGGCTGTAAAAGTTGCTCAAAGTCGTTTTGTTGCTTTGATTGGGGCTGGTGCGGCTTTAGAAAGAGCATTGATTCAGTTTATGCTCAATCGTCAGGTAGAAGCCGGTTATGTGGAAGTAGTTCCACCGTTTTTAATTAACTCTGAGTCTTTGACAGCTACGGGACAGCTACCTAAATTTGCGGAAGACAGCTTTAAATGTGCTGAGGATGATTTGTGGTTGACTCCCACAGCAGAAGTTCCTTTAACAAACCTTTATCGCAGCGAAATTATTAATTCAGAAGAATTACCGATTTATCACTGCGCTTACACTCCCTGTTTTCGTCGCGAAGCTGGAAGTTACGGACGGGATATGCGGGGTTTAATTCGTCTGCATCAATTTAATAAAGTTGAGCTGGTTAAATTAGTTAGTCCAGAAACTTCTTTTGATGAATTAGAAAAATTACTTAATGACGCTGAAGCGATTTTACAAGCTTTACAATTGCCTTACCGGGTGATTGAGTTGTGTACCGGAGATTTAGGATTTTCAGCCACAAAAACCTACGATATAGAAGTTTGGCTGCCCTCAAGCGGTAAATATCGTGAAATTTCCAGTTGTTCAAACTGCGGAGACTTTCAAGCCAGAAGAGGTAACATCCGCTTCAAAGAAACTGGTAAGAAAGGAACTCAGTTCGTGCATACCCTCAATGGTTCCGGATTAGCTGTAGGAAGAACAATGGCAGCCATCTTAGAAAACTATCAACAACCCGACGGAACCTTACACGTACCCTCAGTGCTACAACCTTACTTAGGTGGTAAGGAAATTTTGGAATTATAGAATTAGAGAATAGGGCATTGGGCATGGGGCATAGGAGATTGGTAATGGGTAATTGGTAATGGGGAATAGGGGAAAAGAGCAAGATATTCCCACTACTAATGTTTTGATAACTACCTAACTCTGTAAACTTCTAACTTTCAACTCCTAACTATCAATCCAAAATCCAAAATCCAAAATCTAAAATCCACAATCCTAACTATTCCCAATCACCAAATCCTCGTGCCCTATGCCCAATGCCCTATGCCCTAAGACCAATT
>CAKZYM010001114.1 GCA_937884685.1 uncultured Calothrix sp. | reverse complement strand
TTCTTATTCCCTCTTGAAAACGGGGAATGGGAAGAACATCTCCCCGTCAAGTTTCCACTTTTTATTTTTTATGGCTGAGTCAGTACTTACTCATAAACTCGCGCATTTTATTTCAATTTTACAAATCAGTAAAAATGCAGATACTTTTTGTTATTCGCCAGTATTAAACTATGTTAAGAGTATCTATATTAAATGAATTGTTTATATTTTTTTAACAAATATCATCTTGGACTAAAATTCAACTTTTGTGGTCTTTCCAGCTAAGAATACAATAATTCGCTTTACTCCTTTGCTAGTCTATTCCACAACAGCTTATGGTTTAAAGGATTGTGAAATAATACTAAAATCTAATTCAAGTCTAAGTGTTTTCACTCATGAAGAATAGCTGGAATCTCATTATCTAATGCGTATAAACTCTGTTGGCGATTCAAAATTGCCTAAAGATAATCAGAAGTACAGTTATCTGTCGAACTAGTTATTTATGTTACGTGAAAAACTGGGCGATTTTTCTAGTATAGTTTGCTTTAAAGCTGCTATTACCGGAATGGAAGAAGCCTTGGGAGAAAAAGCAACTGCGATTGCGCTAACTGCTGCAGGTCGTAGTCGTGGTAGAAACCTTGCTAAAGATTTAGGTTTATCAGGAACTAGCCTTCGTTGGGATGTCATTGCAGATAAAATGGCTTTCGCATTAGGTGAGAATGGAACTAAGCTTCTTACAATAGAAAGCATTTTAGAAGAAGGTGATGTAATTAAAGTCTTTACCTCAGAAACTCTATGTTCTGCTGGAGAACCTGAAGGTTCATCTCGTAAATGCTCATTTACTTTGGGTGCGGTTTGGGGAGCTTTAGAAGAAATTACTGGTAAGCGCTTGAAAGGTTCCCACACCGAATCTGTAGTTCGTGGTGGAAACAATGATGTTTTTGAATTTGAATCTTTGATTTAAGTAAAGTTTTCTAATCAACTAGCTCAATAGAGCTTTATATACGAATAATAAGGACAAACACATGCCTATTAATGCTGCAAAAATTGAAAGTATCCTACAAAATTTTGTCAGCGGTACTGCTGATATTCAAGGAGCAACACTCGTTTCTCCAGATGGTTTATCTTTAGCTACAGTGCTACCAAGCACAATGGATGACGAGAAAGTATCGGCGATGTCTGCGGCCATGCTATCTTTGGGTGAACGTATAGGTAGTGAACTTTCTAGAGGTTCTATAGACCGTATTTACGTTGAAGGCGACCAAGGCTATGGTGTATTAACAAACTGCGGCGAAGATGCTGTATTACTAGTATTAGCAAATCAAGCCGCTAAGCAAGGTTTATTAATGTTAGAAATCAAGCGTCTTACTGAGGAATTAAAGTTAGTTTTGATGTAACCTTTTACCATACAATAATTTATCGTCCGATATAATCTCGTTAGTTAATAAGTTAGCTCATAGCATAAATAAGATAGGTAATAGATTTTGGTAAACTTTGCTGAATCAGTTTTCATAATTTTGTAAAAATGTAATTGAAAGTTCAGAATATAAAGTCCAAAATCCCGGACATTTACTCATGGGGGAGACTCCCAAGACCGCAATGTCCTCAAAATCTAAAATCCAAAATCTAAAATCTAAAATTGTATGAGGGAACTATTTTATCTAAATTCATCATGTCCGCGCTTTTTACTTCTGTGCAAGAAAATAATTAAAGCTAGTTCGGTTATGGATTACTAAGTAAATACTTTCTCGAATAAAACAAAAGTAATTAACCGGGCATGATATAAGTTATCAGTTGCTACCTTAAAGAAAGGTATATTGAACTATTACCTTTATCTAAAATAAAAAAATTATAAGAGCAAGGAAAGTTCGATGTATATTCTTGATAGCTGACTATTCTATTCTGTTTGTTGTCTACTTTTTTTACAAGTTCTATGGAAATAATGCGTATGGTTGTTACTGGTCCGGTAGGGGCTGGTAAATCTACATTTATTCGTTCAGTCAGCGAAATTGAAACTGTAGATACAGACCGCAGAGCAACAGACGAAAGTTCATTAATCAAGCAAAAAACTACTGTTGCTTTTGATTTTGGTAGATTGCAGTTTAATCCAGATATGGCTCTTCATCTTTACGGTACACCAGGTCAAGAACGATTTGATTTTATCTGGGATATGTTAATTCGTAAGGCTCACGCTTATATATTATTAGTAGCTGCTCATAGACCAGGAGAATTTCGTTATGCTCGAAGAGTGGTTTCATACATGAATCAGAGAGCGCAAATTCCCATGATTATTGGTTTAACTCATACAGATTGTTCTGGTGCATGGTCTCAAGAAAATGTTATCGCAGCTTTAGGTTATTACGATGCAGCCACACAACCTCCTATCGTGACAGTTAATCCAACCGAGACATCTTCTGTTGCTAATGCTGTAATTTCTTTAGTTCAGTATTATGTTCAGTATAATTCTTCAAAAGCAATGGTTGTATAATCTAGATATTTGGCTTCTTAAGAGGTGAATTTTTTGTCAATCAGTATGATTAATGTCGCCGATATTGATTTGATTTAATCATATTATTTTATTTCAATATTCAATATAATATTGATTGATGCAGATTCATTTATTCAGGTATAAAATTGAGGCATCAAAATTAGTACCGACATTAATCTATGATAAAATAAATAATGTACTTGTAAAATAATTTAAACGATACATATCTAAAATTAAAAACTAAAAGCAAAAAGATAATTTTTTTTGTTTAGAAAAGCGTTTTGATTACTCTGTCATAAATTTTGAGTAATAGTTAACTATAAATATTATTCACTTTAAAGAGTAAAATTTACAAACGCATTAATGTTACCTAAAAAATATTTTACGAAGGAAGACATGGCATTTACTGGTTACTTATCTAAATTTTCCTTGCCAGAAATTTTTGAATTTTTAGAACAAGGTTACAAAACCGGCTTATTAAGCATTCGTGCTTTAAAAATAGAGCAGCATCAACAATCACAAAATCATTATATATGGCTGCGCCAGGGTCGTATTGTGGCGGCAGCTAATAGCTTGGATAATCAAGGCTTAGTTTCGATGATTAACCGTAGGGGCTGGGTTACCAAAAACTGTGCAACAGAAAAGTTTGAAGCAAGCGGTGGAAAAATATCAATGGGCTTGTGTCTCAAGTCTCAGGGTCTAGTTACAGCAGAGCAACTGACGTTATTATTTCGTGCCCAAATTATGGGACAAATTGCTCCGCTTTTTGAACTGGAAAATGGTAAATTTGATTTTGATTTTCAAGCCTCAATTCCAGCAGCAGAAATGACTGGTTTAAGTATGTTAGCAACCGAAGCCACAATTAAAGGTCTACGGAGTCTGCGGAACTGGTCTGCACTAACAGCAAAACTACCAGACTCGACTTCTGGTATTTCAAAAAAGACTTTAGTTGTTTCTCAGTTACAGTTAGATACACAAGAATCCAAGTTTTGGGAATATGCTGATGGTAAAACCTCTTTGAAAGAAATTGCAACTCGGTTGTTAATTTCTGTAGAAAAAGCCCAACAAATTGCTTTTCGATTGATTGTCAGCAATTTAGCAGAAGAGGTTTTTATTGTACATACTCCTGAAACACCTATTGTTGACAATCAAACTGAATTTGCGGATTTAACTTCTACTAATGGGTTTGGCGAATTATCATCTCAGGCATTTGCAGCAGATTTTCCTAGCTTGAAGAGTCAAAAACCGGCTTATGCTACAAAAAAGGAACCAGAAAAAATTGAAACATCAGTTAAAGAAAAAACACTAGATGCAGTTCCCAATTCTTCCAGCAATATTAATGTCAGCCAGTCATTTTTACAAAATTTAGTTGGTTTCCTGCAAACAAAAGTTGAAAATTAAAAATACAATTCGGATTTATTTTTAATTGTTATTTTCAGTAAAATGATAAAGTTTAGAATAATTGCTCTTTTATTTATGTAGCTAGAGTCAATAGGTCAATATCTTCATAAATATTATGGTAGCTCTCTCTCAATTTATAAAACTAGCCAGAATCATAGGGAGAGAGTAAGAGTTGCAGTATGACAAATAAATCCAAAATCTAGAATATAGTTTTTCAAAATTATTGACAAGCATAGATACTGTAAAGCTTTCATTCTCAGGGGTTTATCCCTTACAAATAAATCTGATTCAATTCAGCTTATTAATTTTTATAATTCTA
>CAKZYM010001113.1 GCA_937884685.1 uncultured Calothrix sp. | reverse complement strand
CCCCCGCTTACTCCTCCTGTTGCTTTCATTTATTTTTTCATCTTTGGTTTTTGATTCGTTTAATCATCCGTTGGTGTGGATGAATGCATTCATCCGGGGATGTGAATGCGGTTAATCATCCAGGGATGTGGATGTGGGGGTTTTCATCCAGGGATACGGATGTTTTTGTTCTAAAGCTCAAATCCTTGCTGTATATTGATTTGACTGCAATAAGTTTGGATGTTTGTTCTAGAACAAAAGCGTTTGCATTTGTACAGCTAGTTGAGAATTGATGGAGCGCTCGCCCCGTTCAATCAAGGAGATGAGGTTTTGAGAAATTTCTAGAAAACCAGCCAGTTTAGCCTGCGACCAACCTTTGGCAATGCGTGCTTCTTTGACTTGACTGCCGGTTAAATTTATAACTTCTTGCGGTTGAACGGGTGCGGTTTTGGGTTTTGACTGTTTAATTTTAGATTTCTTTCGTTTGACTTTAACTTTGGACGCTATGAGTTTGGGGATGGGGTCTGGGGGTTTGATAATTAACTTGGCATCTAGAAGATTATTTATGTATCCTTTTGGTTTTTTATCCTTGGAATCTGGTCTTAGCCAAGAAGGGTAAGTTTCTGAGTCAAATACAACCTGCCAGTTCAGTTTGAGAAGTAGTTTTATGGCACTATCCCAGCGCTTCTTTAGGTCATATGCTCTGCGGAAATCTGACTGGGCTTTATCTATCACCGTTTCGGGAAATGCAATTCGCAATAACTCATGCACCTTGTACTTACCGTCAAGGCGAACTCGACTATCCAACGTCAAATGTATGGCTAACCTTAGCGCCAGTTCGTTGTGGTGGGGGTCAATTTTTAAAACTTGTTGGGCTAAGTAACCAAACTGATATAAAGCTTCTCTTGATGTGGCTCCAGCTCGGTTCAAAAAATCTCGCGTCCACAGTCCCGGTTGTATTGTGATAAATACTTCATCAGGCTTGTCTATTTTTCCTTCTAAATTAAATTGACCTGTAGCTTGAATATGTACGTTCCACATTCTCCCCACGGGAACGCTACCTACCATTTTTCCTTGCTTATTTCTCCCTTCTACCCAAACAGTTTTTACCAAAAGACAATCAAGAGCAAAGGCGGTACTAGCAATTTCTAATAGCTTTTCTACTTTTGCTTTTTTATGGTTTTTCTCCCAGCCAAATTCCTTGATAATATCGCTTGCTTTTAAATTAAAAGTGCTTTCCCAAGGCTTCTCTTGGTTCATAGTATGAGCCGCAAAAATTAAATGTAATTTGGCAGTTGTAAAGCCAAATTTATCAATAATTTGTTGAGCCTCATGCCAAGGAAGCATGGTTATATCACCAGGGCTAGAAATATAATGTTCAATGTAATTTTCAGGATTACCTTTAGCTGTATATCGTAAATATGCTGTTCCTTCAGTATCTTTATGCCATAAGTCTTTCCTGTTGAGGGCTTCCATACTGGAAAACATTACTGCTGACGATGGAATAGGAGCTACGGTCTTTAAATTTTGTTCTACAACCGGTAAATCTGTAGGTAGTAAATTTTCCGTCTTAGCTTGTAATTCTGAATTATCTTTTAGTTCTTCTGTAAAGCTTTCTGCTATCTCCTTAGCAAGTTTTTTAACAAGAGTATCGTATTCAAATTGATGCAGTTTACCCAGTGTTTCTTTTTCTATTAACTTGATAGCCGCTGTTGTAGCTATTTCATTAATAAAATCTGATAAATCACTTTGTAATACTGTCAATAGTTTGTGACAATCAAGAAGTAAATTAGGGTCAACTTTTGTCGCAAAATTACTAATATTAATTACGCCAGAATTTTTGGGATTACTAACACTCCGCGTTCTTTTACGTTTATTTTTACTAGTATTATTTTTTGCCATAAGATTAGTGCTTCTATTGATGATGATTTGGCTATCTTTGAGCAAAATTAATTATTATTTTGATACATGAAATGCGGTCGCGTCATTTTTGCTAACCAAAACGTTTTGGTTAGATTAGATTTCGATAATTGAAATCTAAATCGCATATAGAATGGGATTAGAAACATTGCTTACGTTGACACTCTCCATCTCTGACGGCGAGGAGATTCTTGGTTCATAGACTCGCCATTAGAAGGCAGGTTTGCACCAACCGCCCAAGAGGGCAAATCTCCCCAAGCGTAAGTTCCCGTATGCCCTACGGTACTGAGTCCGATTCTCAGAATGTTGATGCTCGCATTTACGTCTCTATCTTCTACGTATCCACAATGAGGACAAACATGAGTTCTAGTAGATAGAGACTTTTTGACTTTTTCACCACAGTTAGAACAATTCACAGAAGTATTGTAAGGAGGCACGGCAACCGTGACTTTTCCATACTTGTGACCAAAATATTCCAACCATGCTCGAAAAGTTGACCAGCCAGCATCACTGATTGACTTAGCTAGGTGACGATTTCTTATCATGTTCGCAACTTTTAAGTCTTCATAGGCGACCAAATCGTTAGATTGGATTACGCAGTATGCAACACGCTTGCAATACTCTTTACGCTGCCTACTTACTCTTAGATGCTTACGAGCATATCGATTCCTAGCTTTGTGGTAGTTGTTCGATTGCGGCTTTTTACCCTTTATAAACTTCTTGGACTTTTTACGATTAGCGCGGTTTAACTGCTTTTCCGATTTACGGTAAAACTGCGGCGACTGTTCGACATTACCTTTACTATCAGCAATGAAATACTTTAAACCTAAGTCTATGCCGACTATCTGGTTTGTTGGTTGAGTTTCAATTTTTACGTTGACATCAACCGCAAATTGAGCATAGTAACCGTCAGCGCGACGCACTAAACGAATTCGCTTGATTTGCTTTATCTGATAGTAATTGAGGTCGTAAGTCCCTTTCAATTTCAAGGTACCGATATTCTTTTTATCGGTAAAAGTTATAGCTTTCCTAGTTTCAGATAACTTCCACCCACTAGTTTTATATTCAACCGAACGAGTATATTTTTTAAACTTCGGAAAACCCTTCTTACCTTTTATTTTACGACGGCAATTCTCGTAAAACCGAGTAATTGCACTCCAAGCACGCTCTGCCGCAGATTGTCGAGCCATCGAATTTAATTCACTAGCAAAGTTAAATTCAGATGCCAACACCGCGCAATATTTATTAAGGTCGTACTTACTGACTTTTTTGTTATCCATCCAGTAGCGCAAAGCTTTATTCTGGATGAATTGAGATGTACGAATAGCTTCATCTATTGCGCGATATTGTGCGTCTTTTCCTTTAACTTTGAACTCGTAAATTATCATATGGTTTCTCCCTTCGGGAGACGCTTCGCGAACGACTGAACCAACTACATTATAAAATCCCCGCTTCGCTAAAAGCTTGACTAAGAAAATCAAGCAGTCCCAAGTTATCCGCCCACTGGGTAAGATATTCATAGTCGAGGTTTTCAGCTTGCAACTTGAGTATTCCCAGCACGTCACGCCACTGCTTCTCAGATTGGCTTCCCCTTCCCCAAGCAAGTTTTTGTAATACAAGGTCTTCAGGAGAAATCACCCAAAAAGCTGGCATTCCCTCGACATCAAGCAACCTCCGTCGTTCCATTTGCGATGTTGCAAAGGTTGAAGTGTCCGTAACGTACAGGTCAGCGTTAGCAATGGTTTCGGTATGAGTAATGTTGAGCAGACCTTCGCGTCCCCGCTGCAAATCCTCAACCGCACCCGTCGGACAGTAGTAACCTGCCGCTTCAAGCGTTTTTACTAACCAAAACGTTTTGGTTAGGTTGGAGATAACTAAATCTAAATTGTGGGTAGAGCGGGGTTCGCCGTGAATGGAACTCGCAACACCTCCACTAACGTAGTAGGGAATGTTGACTGACTCCAGAATTTGATGGAGTTCGCCAGCAAGGGTTATTGAATCTTGAATCCACATTGTTTCATCACCTCCTGTGGGTTGGAAGCCAGGAAGAAATTTTTCTGCCAGTACCGCACGGGCAAAGTGCAGGCGAATTTCTTCTAATGGCACACCGCGATTTCGGGATTTAATTCCCGCCAAACAAAGTTTTTTTATCCCCCGGTCATGAGAAGCAGCCATCTCAACCCGCTGCTTTAGGGACAGTTGGCGCAACCGAGCGAACAAGTAGACATCTGCATCAATGTTCGTGTCGGGGGCTTGTGGTTGGTAGCCGGGACGAACAGTGATGTTTGTAAGTACTTGGGGAATTGGTTTTGGAGTCATGATTTCTCCTTACCGCAGAGGATTTATTTCAAGCATCAATAATCTCAGGACCAACTACAAGAT
>CAKZYM010001112.1 GCA_937884685.1 uncultured Calothrix sp. | reverse complement strand
GCTTTGCTGCTTCTAAACTTTGGATACGAACGCATCCGTGGGAGCTAGGATATTCGGGAACTCGTGGATAATAATGCAGAGCAATTCCCCGGTTAGCATCTTGAAAACGTGTTACCCATTCCGCTTCTGGGTACTCAGTAAATTGGCGGTCTCTCCAAAGTACCGGAAATTCACCCTTTGGAGTACAATCTGTACCAGCTTTTTGACTGGTTGCAACATTATCGCAGTTGACATCAGCAATACCTGCACCAGGTGTGCAGTGAAAAGGTCCTTTTTGTTGAGATGATGCATTTGTACCCGTCCATTCGAGGGTCACTTCTTGCTTCCACAAATCAACGTTGACTTTTGATATGTAAGTTTCTGACATGGGAATTTTGCCTGTAAAAATTATATGTCTTGAATGCTACAAGAAATTATTCCCAATTGAAAGTACCTCCGCAAGGTTATTTAGTTTTTTGAGAGAGTAGAGCAGAAGGATAGTATTAAATATTTGAATTCGTTTTCTAGCGCTCAATCACCCGCAGCCTAGAAGGCTGGGGCTATAACAACAAAGCCCCTGAGCCGCACTATGTCCTAACGGACACGCTACGCTAACGTGAACGGGTATCTCCCTCCGGGAGACGCTTAGTCTGACGACTCACTGCGTGAACGCTAACGCTAGTTTCGTCGCGAAACCGACACCCCTTTCCTTGTCTCACAACCTACGTTGGCTTAATTCGGCGCATCTTTATAAAGAAACGATATTACATTTATCTTAAAATTTTACATCCTTCCCAACAAGAGCCAGAGACTTTTGAATTGCTTCCCAAGTTCAAGCTGCTAACTAGTATTTGGATTACATTTCCAGTCAGTGTAAGATACAACAATGTAAATTTTCTGCGATTATTTTTTGAAAATTATTTATATTTATATTGCATATTCCCTATTATTAATTCCCTCTTAAAAAATCAAAACAAATATATTAATGGTTGTGTTTTTGATGGCAGACAATATCGAATTAAACAAGATAGCTTAGAATGACAAGTAATTTTTGTTACTAATTACTTGTACTTAAAACCCATCTGCGAGGTACCCGTACTATGAAGCGTTTTTTGTTCGGTATTCTCTTGACCAGCGGTTTATGGGTGCTAATAGGTAACTTAAATTCAAGAGCAGAAAATTCGGTTGTAAAACAGTCTGAAATACAAGAAGAACTGTTTTATACTTTTGAGGGCAGAAAAATTACTCTGAAACAGCGAGATGATGTTATTGCGGTTGCTTTTAAACCGGAAGCTACACAAAGCAGTTCTTTACCACTGCATTTAAAACTTCAACAAGATTTTCGTCGCAACCAAAGTACTCAGGTAAAAATAGAACGTTTGAGCAAGCAGTATGCATTAATGAAAGTAGCTTCTAATAATGCGAAGTCTAGGATTATGCAATTGCGTTTGAGTCAAAAAGCCTATGTTGATACTACCTTACCTGTTGTTTCTAGAAGCGAAAATACAGAAGAAATAATCCTACCAAACGAGATTATTCTCAGTTTTAATGAGCAACTTTCACCAAGTCAAAAACAAGTAATTTTACAGCAGCATAATCTAGAAATTGTCCGCTCTTTACGCTTTAGTAAAAATCGCTATGTAGTTAAATCCAGAACAGCATTGGGAACGAATATTCTCAAAGTTGCCAATCAACTTTATCAATTGAAAGAAGTTAAATCGGCAACACCGAACTTTATTTTACTGCGAAATAAAGACATTTCTCAAAAAGTAACAGAAGCAGTACAAATATTCAAAAAGAATCAAATAAAAACTAAAACTGACTATAAGTCTAATAATCTACTTCTTCAACAATGGCATCTTAACAGCAATCCGTTAAGAGTTTGTTTGACTGAGTTTGCTAATAATGTCGATAAATGTTTGAGCCAAGGTCTGTATAAATACTCGGAGTTGTCTATACCAAGAACAGACATCCGTGCAACAGAAGCTTGGCAAAATTCTCATGGTGGTAAAGGAGTTGTTGTAGCAATACTTGATTCTCTGATTCAATGGGATCATCCAGACTTAGTGAATAACATTTATAACTCAGGAAAGGTTAAAAATAAACGTCGTGGTGAAACTAACGGCTGGGATTTTGCTGACGACGATTCCAATACTAGGATGAGTCAAAAAGAATTTTCTAGATTTGGTTCTGTCTTCCAAGATTCGTATCGATTAAATGATGACACATTATTAGAAAAGTACCGCTCTATCCCATTAATGAAACGATTATTGTCGATGAAGCTATTATTCGGTTTGACTCGAAAAGATATAGCTAAAATTCTCAGGGGTTATTTACGTCATGAAGTTGCAGGTTTGTTTCACGGGACTTCTGTTTCAGGTGTAGTTGCAGCAAGCTCTGAGCAAGCTAAAGGATTATCGGGAGTAGCACCTGAAGCAAGCATACTACCAGTTACTATTGGTAAGACTTTGTATCATCCTACTGAAGGTTTTACTGAGTTAATAGAGACATCAGACATTGTAGAAGGAATTGACTATGCTGTAGCGAGGGGAGCAGATGTAGTCAATATGAGTTTTGGTAGTTTTTTACCAACAGCAGAAATCAAAAATTCAATAATTCGAGCGCATAATAAAGACTCTAATATAGTTTTTGTTGCAGCAGCTGGTAACAGAAGAGATATTGAAGTAGGTTTTCCTGCTGCTATTAAAGGAGTAATTGCGGTTGGTGCAACTAATATTAATGGGTATCGCGCACCCTACAGCAGTTTTGGTAATGGTTTGACGCTGGATGCTCCTGGTGGAGATACTTCTATCAAAAAAATTGGAAATCGCGGTGGAATTTTGACTACTGGAGGTACGGGAATAGATGAGTTTTGGCGAGGAATTATCTTGAAACCCACAACTCCTTGGGGTACAGCACTCGATAATAGGGGCAAATATGTAAGAGTTGAAGGAACTTCTTTCTCTTCTCCAATTGTTGCAGGTGTCATAGCTTTAATGAAAGGAGAAGACCCACAAAGACTTTTAAGCCGTAATGAAATTATTTCCATTCTGAAAAAAACAGCTTCTTATGATGGACTTACTCTTTCCAAAATAGAAAAAAAGGCTTACAAATTTCTAGTCTCATCAGGTAAAGTTTCCAAAAGAATGTCTATTGAGCAATACTTTTTTGGAAACGGTTTAGTAAATGCTCATACTGCTGTTAAAGAAGTACAGCGTCAGTTGAGGAAGTCTGGGAAATAGTTGATGTAATGGTTTTACGTTGAGTTCAATAAACTCAAAAATTCACCCCCTTTCTCCTCTTTTTATTAAGGAGAGGGTTAAACTGCTATTTATCCTTTCAAGATGATATCTTCTGTTGCATAATCCAATAAAAAGGGTGCTGAGAACTTTTGCATTTCAATAGATAGATGATTTCTCTCCCATTCGATAGTTCTCTTCAAAGCTTCCTCTATCGGTACAATTTCCTTGTATCCCAACTCTTCACGAATGCGAGTTGAATCTATAAACCAATCCTGCTCTGAATTCAAAGGTAAATCCCAATCTTCTGGAAATTTCTGTTTAGGAAAACTGACAACTTTACCTTTCCATCCTGCTAGTTCTCCAATTTTGTTTACTCGTTCTACTTCAGAAAGCGTCTCTGGTTCTGCTACATGATAAATTCTACCTGCTGCTTTTTCGTTTACAGCTAAAGCAATTGCATATCCTATATTTTCAACATAACCATAAGAACCCCGCCATTTAGCAATCATATCTAAAAATACAATCGCATCACGACTATCATCCATACGTTTTAAATAGGGTGATAATCGGTTCAAAGGGTCGTTTGCTCCATACACCATTGGTAATCGAATAATGGTTCCTGGTAATTCAGAATCGGACATCACAACTTTTTCAACTACTATCTTTTCGTAATCTGGTGGTGCATTCAAAGGTCTTTTGGGTAAATCTTTGAAAGGATATAAGGAAGTGCGTAAAGTTGAATCTTCTGTAAGTGGAACTTCTTGTATTCCGGATTCTTTACCTAACATAATTCCATAAGCTCGGTATACATCCATGCTGCTTATTGCTACAACGCGCCGTGTAATACCTTTAAATACGTTTATTAACATCCGTGCTTCCGATTCCGTGTAGCAAATCATATCTACTACAACATCGGGTGAAAGTCTTTCAAACTCGCTCTTATAATCTTGGAGTTGAGAACGTTCTCCAAATATATGATGGACATTTTCGGGTAAATCAGCTTTCGTGTTTCCGCGATGGAATAAGGTCACATCGTGTCCCATAGTAACTAGATGACGAACCACCCACGGGCCAATAAAATTAGTACCACCGATAGTTAGAATTTTCATGATTTTAATCCTTTAATTATTCAGCACAAATTTTGATTAAACCAATCTGTTACAACTTGTTGAAGTTGGGTTATGTCTTGTTTTAAATCAGGTGAATTTTTGGCTGCTTCCAAGTCGATTTGATGTTCTAAATTTTCAAAGATTTTTAAACATAGACGCTCGGATTGATTATCTTCCTCGTAATGCTGTGCAATAGTTTTATATAATTCTTCAATTTGATTTACTGGAAAAACCTCATCTTGGGAACCATGTACAAATAACATTGCGGGAATTGCTTGACGTTTAACAACTTCCGAAGCACGAGCAACAAAATCTAAGCGTTTTTTCGCTATTTCGGATGCTTCACTCCAGCGATACTTTATTTGCTCTTCTGTTAATTCGGGATAGTAATGTTTCGTTCCACGTTCATAAGCATCTACTGCTGATAATAAATTATTAGTGACTCCAGCCAAAACAATTGTTCTGATAGGTAAAGAACTTTCTAATAAGGTAAGCAAAGCTGTTATACCACCAGCAGAAAAACCAAATAAACCAATTCCTTTTTTGTTATCAATAGGATATTTTTCTTGCAATGCTTCAACGACATTTGGTAGTTCCTGCATTGCTTGTTCGCTTATAGGTAGCAACAACTTTAATACGTAATCTTCAAGCTGTTTCCGCTCAATCTCATCAATACCACCTTCAGGTAAACGTTTACCAAACCCAGGTAATCCAAGATATGCTTTCCAAGCTTGAACTTCTTGGAGGGGTAAAACTTCAGCAAGTAATTCTTCGCTGTTAGGTATCCCAAAACCGTGCCATAAAACGATAAGTGGAGCGGGTAAGCTGAGATTAGCAGGTGGATGTACTATGACGGGTACACCAGCTAATTCTAAAAATTCTTTGTTAGACATAGTTATTTCCAATCAATTATTTTCAAATACTCCGATTTCACCAAGTCGAATAGTCAGAATCTCTACATCCGTAATCGCTTTATGAGGCCCATTTTTTGTATTTGCAGGAGTAAACCAAAATGTTCCTGATTGACAGTTTGTTGTTCCGGTTTCAATAGTTCCTTTGAGGACGTAAACATACTCGTCACATGGATGAAAATGAACCGGAATTACTGTACCAGCGCTCATATGTAATTTATGAATCGAACCTTGGGGAACTGGTTCGGATAGTGGGAGTATTTCTGTTCCGGGAAAAGAGGGTAATTTTTCCCACTGTTGATTGTTGGTGTTGATGAATTTTTGGGACATTTGTAATCTAGTTTTTTAATTTGGTATTGAACCTTCAGCATCGATTTTATTGAAATACGCTTTTAAGTCACCAATATTTTCGGGAGTTGATTGCAAAGTTTTTCTTCCCATCCACCGTTAAAATAAGATTCCAGAATAAAACTATGGGATGGTTTGAGGTTTACAGGTTGAATTTGAGGATAAACTGGATTTCTCGCACCGGTAAAAGCAGTTTCTCGAATTCGATGCTGCAAACTCAACTGCGTACCACCCTCAACAGCTTTTAATGTCCAAGTAACAATAGAAGGCTGACTCATCATGCAATCTTTCCAGGTGTAAACCAGACGCTTTGGTTCATCGATTTCGATGACTTCACATCTGATATTCGTATCGATTCCCGGTAACGATTTACTGTAAAAACAAAATTTACACCCAACTCGCGGCTCGAAGTCGTTTTCCATCAACCATGCAGCCAAAGAACGACTGTTGGTTATTACCTGCCACACTTTTTCTGCTGGATGCGGGTAAAACACCTCTTTGTTTAACTTTTCGAACATCAATTTTCCTCCAAATAATCGCCGAGAGCTTCAAGCTTGTTTTGCCAAAATTCTTCATAATTAGCAATCCAGGCTGACACTTGTCTTAATGGTTCTGGCTTCAGCTTATACAAGCGCTGGCGACCTGATTTACGCATTTCTACTAAATTCGCCTCGCACAGTATTTGTAAGTGCTGAGAAATGGCTGGTAAGCTCATTGCAAAAGGTTCTGCTAGCTGCTTTACAGGTTGTTCACCCCTTAGCAATAAATCAAGTATTGCTCTTCGGGTTGGGTCTGCAATCACTTGAAAAACATCTGCACTCGCGGATTGTCGGCTCATGTTATCCGATTTTGGATTTTAGATTTTGCGGAAAGTTGATGGGGTCGGTTTCCGTCCCATCAAACTTTTCAAGACGGATTTTGGAT
>CAKZYM010001111.1 GCA_937884685.1 uncultured Calothrix sp. | reverse complement strand
ACATATATCTCAGTACTCTTAGCAAAAATAGGCTTTCGTAAATCATTTTGAAATCTAATTTGAAATCAAATCTAATTGCTAGTTCACTCTATGAAAGCACTTATTCTCTCTGGTGGTAAAGGTACTCGACTGCGACCTCTAACCTATACCGGAGCCAAGCAACTCGTACCAGTAGCAAACAAACCTATTTTATGGTATGGCATCGAAGAAATGGTTGCAGCCGGTATTACCGATATCGGTATCGTCATCTCACCAGAGACTGGAGAAGAAGTTAAAGCTAAAACTGGAAATGGGGATAAATTCGGAGCAAACATTGCTTATATTCTGCAAGAGCAACCAGCAGGACTCGCTCACGCTGTAAAAACAGCTCGCTCTTTTCTAGAAGACTCACCTTTTGTAATGTATTTAGGTGATAACCTTATCCAGCAGGGAGACTTGAGTTATTTTCTCAAGCAATTTCAACAGCAGCATCATGATGCATTGATACTATTACGTGCTGTTAATAATCCTAGTGCCTTTGGGGTCGCTAAAGTTGATGAAAGTGGCAAAGTTTTAGAACTAATTGAAAAACCAAAAGTTCCTCCTTCTAATTTAGCTTTGGTCGGAGTTTACTTCTTTTCCAAAATTATTCATAAAGCTATCGGTTGTATTCAACCCTCTGCAAGGGGTGAGTTAGAAATTACCGATGCTATTCAACATTTGATTAGTCAACAACACCAAGTATTAGCCTGTAAACTTGAAGGTTGGTGGCTAGATACTGGAAAAAAAGATGATTTATTAGAAGCTAATCGTCTTATTCTCGATACCGGGCTACAAACATCGATTGAGGGAATTGTTGATACTCTAAGTCAAATAATTGGCAGAGTGGAAATAGGTTCTGGTTCTAAGGTGGTTAATTGTACTATTCGCGGCCCAGTAATTATTGGTACAGATTGTTATTTAGAAAATTGTTTTATTGGTCCTTACACTAGTGTTGCTGACAAATCAAGCTTAGTAGATACGGAAATAGAACATAGTGTTGTTTTGGAAGGTGCTAAAATTTCCGGGATTCATCAACGAATCATAGATAGTTTGATTGGACAGAGGGCGCAAGTGACACTCGCACCCCGTCGTCCAAAAGCCTTAAGATTTATGATTGGTGACGACTGTCAGGTAGAACTATCGTGATTTATTTCCTAACCGTTAACTACTATTCAACAAAATTAATTTCCAAATTGATTAATTCTCTTCCCGTTGAGGAGAATATCGATTATAAGACAATTATCATTAATAATTCGCCCGATGATAATTTTATTAGAGAATTAAACAATGAGTCCGTACAGGTTCTTCATCCCGGATATAATATGGGTTTTGGACGTGCCTGTAATTATGGCATGAAGTGGATTTATAGCCAAGATTCTCAAGCAGTTGTCTGGATAATAAACCCAGATGCTTATTTATCCAATAATTCTTTAGAAAAAGTTAATCGTTTTTTTCACTCATATCCAGAAATTTCCATTCTCGGCACAATCATTCACACACCCAAAGATGAAATTTGGTTTGCTGGTGGGTCTTTTATTCCCAAAACAGGAACAATCAAAACCCAAGATTTATTAACCAATACAGAAGCTCCCTATATCGTTTGCGATTGGGTTTCCGGCTGTAGCTTGATTGTCAATTTAGGTAATTTTTATGATTGTCCACAATTTGATGATGCTTATTTTCTCTATTACGAAGATTTTGATTTCTGTAGACGCTATGCAAATCAAGGATATCTAATTGCAGTTACTAAAGACTTTGGCGTACTGCACCAACCTTCGTCAATTACAAATAGGTATGTATCCCGAAAAATAAGGCATAGTACTTATAGCTATTTATTAACTTTAGAAAGATATACTAATGAATTTATTTTAATAACTAGATTAATTCGACTATTTGTTTATGCCTTAGTTTTAATCTTTATTAGACCTAAAGTAGCATTTGGAAAATTCTACGGTCTATTAATGTATGGCAAACAAGTAACTCATAGAACTATAGTGAATACATCATATCAAATAATTAATTAGTTTTGATGTTTTATATGTCACATTCAGCAGCTAACATATTGAATTGTAATTAAATTGTAATTAAACTCTAATTGACATCCATAAATTAAATTAAATTATATTAAATCTAATTAAATTCAATTATTTACGTTTGATGCGAATTAGCCCGTGAAAATAGCTCAATTACGTGGGAAATTCTATCATCTAGATTTAAGTAGTCTTTAAAACCCTTAGATAATAAAGCTAATTTTTAATCACGTCAGGCGTGATCTATTTAGATAACAGTAGATAAAAGCCAGCCGCACCTTCTAGAGTGAAATTAATATATCAGTAAATTAGTAGTATAGCTGTCTTGTGTTTTACAAATAACTGGTAAATTCTATATATCAGGTGATTTACTGGTTAAACTGCTACATAGATGAATGAATTATTGGTCAATTTATCAGTTGTTTTCTCCAAACCCACAGGTATAAGCAACTATGCTACTAATCTTTTCCCTTGTTTAAAACATCTTCAACCAACGCTACTCGCTAGTAGTGATTATCCAAACTTCAGTTGTTATCAAATACCAGATAAATTTACACCCGCTCAAGGGACGAAAGGACATTTTGACAGACTTGTGTGGACGCAGTTCCAATTACCGCAAATCTATCGCAAGCTGAAATCTAAGCTTTTATTTTCTCCGCAACCGGAAGCACCGCTCTATTCTAAATGCCGAAGTATTGTTACCGTACACGATGTAATACCTTTACGCTTTCCCAAACGCCTATCTCCTCTGAAATATTATTATCTTTACTACATTCCCCAAGTACTGTCACAAGCAAAGCATATAATTTGTAATTCAAATACTACAGCAACAGATATTTGTGATTTTTATAATATTCCAGCTAGTAAAATTACGCCGATTCCACTAGCTCATGATGCAAATAATTTTCGTTTACTGACGGAAGTGAGAAACAATAATAAAAATCCTCCTTACTTTCTTTATATTGGCAGGCACGATAAACATAAAAACCTACACAGACTGATAGCAGCTTTCGCCAAGTTTAAACAGCACTCACAAGATGGTCGGGACTACGAATTATGGTTTGCAGGCCCTTCTAATGAACTTTATACCCCTAAAATGTATTCTCAAATTGAAGAATTGGGTATTAAGCACCAAGTTAAATTTCTCGAATATGTTAACTATCAAGAATTACCAATAATTATTAACCAAGCGATTGCTTTAGTTTTTCCCAGTCTGTGGGAAGGTTTTGGTTTTCCAGTTCTTGAGAGTATGGCTTGCGGTACTCCTGTAATTACTTCTAACGTCTCGTCTTTACCCGAAGTTACTGGCGATGCTGCGCTGCTGATTAACCCTTATCACATACATGAAATTACTGAAGCAATGCTAACTATTTCTACAGATGATAAGTTGCGATCGCAGCTTTCCATAGATGGCTGTAAACGAGCCAGTAACTTCAGTTGGGATAAAACAGGTCAAGCGACTGCCGAAGTATTAAAAAAATATATTGAGTAGTTAATAGTTAGTAATTATTAGCTAGTAGTTAGTAGTTAGTTATTAATGGAAAGTAGGAATCAGAAAACAGTAAATAGTAAATACTTAGCTGCACTTATTGGTAGCAAGACTACTATTTTTTCAAATCCAAAACTCTTAACTCCTAATTTCCAATTCCTAATTCCTAATTCCTAACTCCTAACTCCTAACTCCTAACTCCTAACTCCTAA
>CAKZYM010001110.1 GCA_937884685.1 uncultured Calothrix sp. | reverse complement strand
CTATACCAAAACGACTGGCTCTATCTTTCTCAAACATCATACCGGGTTCGCCTTTTTGCATTCGCATGGGATTGAATGTCAAAGGCAAATCCATAAATATTGTATGGTTTGCGGTGATGGCGAAATCATGCATCATCACTCCCATCGGTAATTCAATCGGTACTGTTCTTAAAAGTTCTCCTTCTGCTGAAACTACGCTGTAATGTAAGAATGGCGGAGCAAATGAATAACCGAAAAACATCATTTCACCGGTTATCGGGTCTACTTTGGGATGTGCGGTAAAAGCAGATTGCAATTTACCGTTGTAATTATATTCGCCGAAAGTCTCTAGTTCTGGAAGTTTTATTGCATGAGGAACCCCTCCTTCCCAAAGCGCAAAAAATTGACCAGCATGCCATACTAGTGCGGTATTTGCAGCGTTTTTATATGGTCCGTGTGGATTATCCACCTGCGGAGGCTCTAACATCCCACTCCAGACGGCTTTACCTTCTTGATGTTCGATTTGCCATCCTTTGGTTCTTACGTAACGGTTGCGATAGCTGGCTTTACCGTTGGAAATTCTTACCCCGTGAACCATTCCATCGCCATCAAACCAATGATACTGTCCTTTTGGCTGCCATTGGGGGTTGGGGCCATTTCGCACAAACATCCCGGATAAATCGGGGGGTAATTCTCCAATTACTTTTAAGTTGTCAGTGGTGATTTCTTCACGCACTGGGGCATAATTACCGTCGAGGAAAGGATTTACTATTGCTGTTACCATTATTTGAAGTTAAAGATTAAAGGTTAAAATTTTGAGGTTAATCTGTTTTAGATTAACAATTTTGGGTTTATTTTACGGATGAATCGCAATGTTTAATTTATAGAGTTGAGAAACCCAGTTTTTAGGAAAAACCGGGTTTATTGAGTTTAATGCATTGCTCTAAAATGCAATAAAACTTCTAATTACGAATTAAGCAGTGACTAGCCCCTGAAGTGAATATATAGAGTTGTTGGTTGAGTAATTTTAGTCTGCCTGTTTTACGGGAATCGTAGCAACTGCTTGAGCGTTTGGTTTACTTTTAACTGCAACAACGGAAGATATGATTTTGGGAAATATGATGCAGATGACAGTGCTGACAAGAGTCAATAAAAAACCATCAGTTAAACTCATCTTGAACTCTCCATTTACTGAAAAAGTCTATATTCTATTTTGGAACAAAATCTTAATAATTAAATCAGTACTAGCTTTTAAATTTCTTCTGGTTTATATAACTGGCTTTTAATATTTATATAATATTTGACACAAGTAAACCACATACCGTAATGCAATGAAGATGATAAAAATTCTATTTTTTTAAATTTTATTCGCCAATAAAAATTTGAAATTATTTTGAAATTATTGCCTCAAACACCACTTAATAATTGTTTTTCATCTAAAATACCGTCCTAAAGGGAATTTTTTTATTGCTATTACAGCTTACCTATTTAGTGAAAATTAGTTTCATATATCTACTATGCCTATAAATATATTTAATCGAATTAAGTTTACCAAAATTAAGTTTATCAAAATTTATTTTTATAGATATAAGTTTACATTAATTTCCAGAATCAATCCTACTTTTGGTAGAAGCAGTTGTATTTATAATAGTTATTAATTTTTACTAAATTATGACTTATGCAATTGTCATAATACCCGGTTGGTGTGTGACACTGAAAAGCTTATTAATACGTTCAAAATTAGTAAAAGTGTCACAGCAATGGCAATAAATGGGGATATTATCTACACTCCTTTTTGCCTCCCCTATAAAAGAATGTGCCGATTGCGGTCATTCCTATAAAGAACGGAATATACTTTCAGATATAAATAACTGGCTATAAGGCTGTATATGGTGTCTATTATGAATAGTACAAATAATCAGTTTCCTCAACTTACTGAGAAAGACCAACAAAATTTAAAAAGCGTAGTTGATTATTCCAGTGTGGAATCGGTACCCGAAATTTGGCCAATAGCAGCCCAGCGTTTTGGGGATACCATCGCGCTACACAATCCCCATGCTCAGCCAAATGAAGTCAAAGTAACTTATAGCGAGTTATTTAACCAAATTCAACAGTTTGCTGCTGGTTTGCAAGCATTAGGAATCAAGCCACAAGAACGTATTTCATTAATTGCTGATAATAGTCCTCGCTGGTTTATTGCCGACCAAGGTATTATGACTGCTGGGGCTGTTAATGCGGTACGCAGTTCTCAAGCAGATATTGATGAATTGGCGTATATTCTGCAAAATAGCGATAGTACGGTTTTAGTCGCGCAAGATTTAGCAACTTTTGAGAAATTACGACCTCGTTTGGATGATTTACCAATTAAATTAGCAATTTTGTTAACGGTCGAAACAGCACCAAGTGAAGAAGTTATCAAGGTGTTGAATTTTGAACAGTTAATGGAAATTGGTGCAAAACATAATTTGGAACCGGTCAAGCAAAACCGCGATACCTTAGCTACTTTACTTTATACTTCCGGAACTTCAGGTAAGCCTAAAGGGGTGATGCTTTCTCACGGAAATTTGATTTACCAGATAACCAACTTAGGTACAATAGTTCAACCGGAAAGAGGAGATGTTGCTTTAGGAATTCTCCCTACTTGGCACGTGTTTGAACGTACTGGAGAGTATTTATTGCTTTCTATGGGCTGCACTCAGGTTTATACGAATTTGCGCTCGATAAAAAATGATTTGAAAAAGTACAAACCCCATTACATGATAGCGGTACCGCGTATTTTAGAATCAGTTTATGAAGGAGTGCAAAAACAGTTTCGCGAACAACCTGCATCCAAACAAAATTTGATTAATCGGTTTTTGGGTATTAGTGATAAGTACATAAGAGCGCGAAGAATTGCTCAAAACTTAGATTTGCAAAACCTTAATCCCTCAACAGGAAAGCGAATCGCAGCTAGCATTCAGGAAAAAGCCCTTTCACCGCTACATGCTTTGGCTGGAAAAATAGTTTATGGCAAAGTGAAGGAAGCCACGGGAGGAAGAATCAAACAGTTTATTTGTGGTGGTGGTGCTTTAGCCAAGCATATAGATGATTTCTACGAGATTATTGGTATAGATATTGTAGTAGGTTACGGGTTGACGGAAACTTCCCCGGTAACTCATGCGCGTCGTCACTGGAGTAATTTACGTGGTTCTTCGGGATTGGGGATACCGGGTACCGAAGTTAAGATTGTTGATTTGGAAACTCGTAAAGAATTACCGAATGGGGAAAAGGGTTTAGTATTGCTTAGAGGTCCGCAAGTGATGCAGGGTTATTATAAAAACCCCGAAGCAACAGAAAAAGCCATTGATGCGGAAGGTTGGTTTAATAGCGGTGATTTGGGTTGGGTAACTCCTCGTCAAGATATAGTTTTAACTGGACGAGCAAAAGACACTATTGTATTAACCAACGGGGAAAACATTGAGCCGCTTCCTATCGAAGACGCTTGTTTAAGGTCTGAATTTATCGACCAGATAATGCTTGTGGGACAAGATAAAAAAAGTATTGGTGCTTTGATTGTCCCTAACTTAGAAGCATTGGAAAAATGGGCGCAAGGACAAAGTTTGGAATTATGTGTTAAAGAAGACAATGTTACGTCATCCACAAGCCAAAAAATCAACCTTGAGAGTAAAATAATCCAGGATTTGTTTCGGCAAGAGTTGAATAGGGAAGTACGAAATCGTCCTGGATATCGAGCGGATGACCGTATTGGCCCTTTTAAACTGATTCTGGAGCCGTTTTCTATGGAAAATGGCATGATGACACGCACTCTCAAAGTCAGAAGACACATTGTGATGGAACACTATCACGATATGATTGAGCGAATGTTTGCCGCTAACTAGTTCACTGTTATTGAATTCAAAAGGAAAAAAAGATACTTTTATGGACATCTCCAATCCTCAATTGCTGCTAAAGCGCGTTATTAACGTTAAAGCTATCGTTACACCTCTATGGAAAGAGGAAGTAACGCAGCAGCTTCAAGGACAAATAAATCAAACCGACCAGCAGTTACAGCAAATTGATGTCCAAGGACAACGTGCAATTACCGAAATTCAGAAGCAAGGTTTGCAGCCCCCAGGACCTCAAACTCTACAACAAATTGAGAATATTCAAACTCAGGTAAATGAGAAAAAAAGCGAGATGCTAGAGCAGAAAAATCAAAGCTTGCAAAATCTCCAGCAAGTGCAAATGCTTGAGTTAGACCAAGAAGTTAATCAATTTCAACTAGAAGGCTTCTTCCGAGCAGAACAAGGCGATAATTTGATTAGCAAAATGCAGGTCGAAATTGTTCTGCGCGACGGCGTTATCGAAGAAATTCGCGGTGATATTTAGAGGTGATATCTAAAGCGCAAAACGCAATCATAATTTAAGTTCATGATTGATGATTCATAATTCCGAATTCGGGATTATGAATTTTTTTATAGGGTTTGTAGTTGCGCTTTAGCGCCAATATATGATGGGGCATCCGGAAGCGAGTCATCGTGCAACTACAAACCTCGCACAACCCTTTTCTGTCACTCTCAGAAAACCCTTTATAAAGATGAATACCCAACCTTCTTTCAACCAACTTTTCTTACCCTAGCAACCCTCCTCGGAATCACCTGCACCACAAATAATTTTGCATACCCACTTAACCTACGCTCTCACAGGTTCCCTATGGATAATTATTCTTATCCATTGGCTCGTAGTAGTACTTTGGCTTTCGGTCTTCGGAGGAGTACAGAAACTGATTCCAGAATTAAGAGTTATTCTTCCCTTCTCCTTTCGTCAATCAAAAAATAAAATTAAATTAC
>CAKZYM010001109.1 GCA_937884685.1 uncultured Calothrix sp. | reverse complement strand
GGTCTACCGCTCAAAATCGCTTGGGGTATTTCTCCACCCAAACAAGCGCTGGTAACAATTAAATCTTCGTGATACTGCTTTAATAACTCTTTATTTATACAGGGACGCGAAAAAATCCCCTTTCCCTGCACCCCTTCCAAATGAGATATAGAAGTTAGCTTCGTTAAATGCTTATAGCCCCGGGTATTCTTTGCCAAAACGACCTGATGGTAACGGGGACGACGTTCCTGCTTGGTAATATCGCCGTTGATAATATACATTTCATTGCCGATAATCGGCTTAAAATTCTTCTTCTTACAAAGTTTGATTAGCTCAACCGCACCATACATTACACCGTGGTCAGTTAAAGCTATAGCCTCCATCCCCAACTCAATGGCTCGGTCAATCAAAGGAGGTAACTGAGACGCACCATCAAGCAAACTATAATCGCTATGAATATGCAAAGGAACAAAGGACATAGGCTAACAACCCCCTTCTGTAACCACAACCAAACACCAACAAGTGTTATCCAGAGTAACCCAGGAATGTCATATACACTATATTTTTTTCAACGTAAAAATATTAAATTTCGTATTCATGTTTAAATTGCGACCTCTAACATTCTCAAATGCCGTAAAAACCCGGTTTTTAATGCTGCCACTTCTTTTTATTTAAAGACAACTTAAAGACCATCCGCACCTCATCAGTAGTAAGAGTCATAATTATTACTTTTTATCCAGAGAATAAATGTATTAATAGTCTTACGTATCCTAAGTAATCTACCTAAAACACATAAAATTTAGTCTCAGATTATTTTTAATAATCAATCAGATTCTAGATAAAACCATCAAAAATATAAAAATCTGAGTATAGAAAATCAAGCGATAGCAACAAATCTTTTTTACTTTTGACCTTTTTAATAATTAATTAACATTCCCCATAGAGAAAGCCAGCATACCTTCATGAAAAAGCCCCATCCAGAGGATGAGGCGATTATATAAGGCTGAAATTAAAATTAAAATGTTGCAAACCCGAAAAAACGGATTAGCCCGTTCAAATAAAATTTTGTTAACTCGTAACTCATAAATTTCTCCCGAACGATGATAAAGCCATTGATAAGCCTAGCTTGAAGGCTTTATCCACCGCTAGAAGATTGTCCCTTAGCATCGCATTCCCTACCCCAACAGCGCTCCAAAAGCTCTATCCGATAAACATAAGCGAAGGTATGGGGATTTAAAATCAGTTTTTCACAAAACAAAGGTTGATTGAGATATTGCCAAAAAGGGAACTTCAGTTTGTTTTTGTCTGGATTCATAATAAGAGCCAATAATTTAAACCGTTGTCTTAGCAGCAGGCATTTTTCCAAATGTCACTACTTATTTAATAGTTAAACCTTACACAATCTGTATACAGTTGACCTGCGAACAATTGCGGAAACATATAGAAGTGTACACCCCACTCACAAGACTTTTAAGTATCATGAAAGTTCCATTATTTTGCGGATGCCATGAAATATAAGTCTGTATATTAAAAGACATAAATTTAGTTAACAGTTAACAATGAGCAGTTGTTCACCGGTCGGGTGTGGATCATCAGCGATAAACGAACAGTTAAATGTTCATCCAGTGGTGTGGTGTTGTCCGGATTAATTTATCGTTTAGCTGCATAAAAGCACCCTCCCTTGGAATTAAGAGAGGGTTTAGGGGGTGAGGAGAGGAAGAGATGGGGAGATGGGGAGATAGGGAGAAGATAATTCCTAACTCCTAACTCCTAACTCTTAACTCCTAACTATTAATAATGGTTTCCAGCTTTACGACGATGGATTGCAGTTACCGTGTCAGCTTGCATCAATTTACCATTGTCAACGGTTGCATATATTACCCAATGGTCGCCGCATTCCATACGTTTGCTTGCAGAACATTCTAAATAAGCTATACCGTCTGCAAGGATGATGCCACCATTATCTGCTTCTGTCGTAGTGAAATTGGAAAAACGGTCTTCACCAGGAGCAAAAGATTTACGGAAGTGCTTGACGTAATCTTGTTGATTTCCTTCACCGATGATATTTAATACAAACTTACTTCCAGGATATAGCAGCGTTTCTACCGCTCTATCTTTGGCAATTGCTAAACTAATTCCTGGTGGGTCGAATGTAGCTTGCGACACCCAAGACCCCAGCATTCCAGTAGAAACTTCTCCTTGTTTGGCTGTGAGTACGCACACGGAACCGACGATACGTCCAACCGCTTGCTCCATTGGAGTCGCGGTAGGTTGAGCTATACGCAGTTTGCGAGCTTTTCTCAAGGTTTGAGCAAAATCGGTTGCTGTTTCTTCGCATTCTTTGAGAGTTTTGTCGGATGGTTTAAATCTAGCTTTAAAGGTATCGAAGCCAAATTTAAAACCTGCATCCCTCAACTTACCTTCAATTAAATCGAATGCTTCACCGCTCCAACCGTAGGAACCAAATACACCAGCGAGTTTACCAGTGTCACCAACAGAAAGAACGATACCTAAAGCAGTATGAATCGGAGTCGGAGCATTACCACCGATGGTAGGAGAACCGATAATAAAACCATCTGATTTTTCAATCGCAGCCCGAACGTTATCTGGGTCAGCGAATTCGCAGTTAATAGACTCAACCGCTACCCCACCTTTAGTTAAACCCAAGCCAAAAGCTTGGGCTAAAGTCGAAGTATTACCGTAAGCTGAAGCGTAGAGTAAGGCTACGGTAACTTCCCGTTCGGTTTGAGAAACGCTCCACTGTTGATAAGCCTTCTTAAGTTCAATTAAACCGTAGCGTACCAAAGGACCGTGAACTGTACCATACATTCTCACGGGTAATTCAGAAAGTTTTTCCAAAGCTGCTTTGACATGAGGTGCATGGGGAGCCATCAAACAGTCAAAATAGTAGCGCTGGTCTTCCTTTAAAATATCCCAGTCTTCATCAAATACTTCTTCACCGCAGACATGAGTACCAAATAGTTTATTTGAGTAGAGAACTTGGGTTTGCTGGTCGTAAGTAGCAAGTCCGCTTGGCCACCTCGGACTAGGAATGGGAATACCTTTTAAAACATGTCCCTTACCTAAATCGAGGGTTTCCTTACCCCGCATTTCTATTACATTTAGGTGTGGCCCAAAAGCCTTACGTAAATTTGCAGCACCAGGAACTGAAGCGACAAAAGTGATTTGTGGTTCGCGTTCTACAATTGCTTTGAGAGTAGCGACGCGATTGGGATTAAAATGTCCAACAACAACATAATCCAACTCTTGTAAATCTAAAACACTCTGCAAAGCCTCCATGTAAATGTGGGTAAAAGTTTCTGGAGGAGGGTCAATGATTGCAGTTTTATCCCCCTCAATTAAATAGCAATTAGAAGTACTACCCTTAGCCAAAGCATATTCAATTTCAAATCGCAACCGAGTCCAACTACGAGCTTTAATCAACTTCGTATCGGTCGCAATCGGGGCAATCTGCATATCGCGGGGATTGGAATTGCTCATAATATCAATGGAAAAAATAAAGGATTACGAATTGAAAAAATAATCAAAAAAAAGAACGTAGATGCTTATTTGAATTTAATAAATAGAAGAGAAAATTAAAGTTCGTAGTAAGGATTTAGTCCTGAATTTTAGAAAAGAGAGGGGGAGACAAGGAGAAAGGGGGAAAGATGAAGGAAGGAAGAAATAGTTAGTAGTTAGGGAGCAAGATGCTCCCACTACGAATTATTTTCAAATTTCTAACTCCTAACTTCTCACTTCTAACTCCTAACTCCTAACTCCTCACTCCTAACTTTAGTAATAAGTACCAACTTTACGATGACGAACTGCTGTTACTCCATCGGGGTCGGAAATACGACCTTCGGAAACGGTACAGTATAACAATGTGTGGTCGCTACATTCCATGCTGGTCTTAACTTCGCATTCCATATATGCTAAAGAATCTGTCAGAATGGGGCTACCGTTTTGAGCAGTTTGAGTTTTCACTCCTTCAAATCGGTCAACACCGGGAAGTAAACGCTTGAGGAAATGCTTTTTGAGGTCTTGATAGTTTCCTTCTTCAAGAACGTTGAGAACGAATTTGTCACCTATCTGTAGTGAAGATTCAATTCCTCGTTCTTTAGCAATCGCTACAGTGAATCCTAAAGGTTGTAAGCTCGCTTGTGCAATCCAAGAAGCAACCATTGCACCTTTCACATCACCTTTTTTAGTGGTAACGATATAAAGTCCGTTGCTAATTCTACCTAATGCTTTTTCTAAATCAGCATCAATTGACTTCAGATGCTTGATATTGCGCTCTCTTACCAACAACTGTCCCATTTCGTGACCAGCTTCATCAGCGGCTCGAAATACATCATTTTTTGGTTCTTCCTTGATACGGATTGCTTCAAAGCCTTCTTTGACACCATGTTCAAGGAATTTTCTTCTCAAGGTATCAATAGGCTCATCATCTCCACCATATGATTCATACAGTCCAATGACTTGCTTACTTTTCACAACTGCGAGTAAAGAACTGATAGCAGCTTGTGCAGTAGTGTTGTGAGAAGGAGGCATACCAATAATGATACCTGCTGCTCTACCCGCCAATTCCTGAATTTCCTGAAGGTCGGTGCTGGCTAAATCCAACATTTCTACACCAACACCAGTTTTCTGGATACCGTGACCGATGGACTGAGCTAATCTATCGCTATATCCGTATTCCGACACGTAGAATAAACCAATAATTGTTTCAGTTTTGGCTTGTTTCTGGCTCCAACTCTGATAGCACTCTCTGAGAGTATCCAAGTTGTGATAAAGCAATGGGCCGTGACCGTTAGCAATAATTTTGATTT
>CAKZYM010001108.1 GCA_937884685.1 uncultured Calothrix sp. | reverse complement strand
CATCATCCGAGCAAACTGTACAAGGTAAAGTTGAGCCAGTTGTCACTCAGGTAATGCGTCAAGGTGGTGTTGCTGGGGGAACAGTTAATCAAGATGTAGAGCAAAATATCCAACAAGCGCGGGGTGGCGGACAGGGTTTAGCTGATAATGTTCGGGAGCCGATGGAGCAAGCCTTTGGAACTGATTTTAGCGGCGTGAAGGTACATACTGATGGACAATCAGATGTGTTAAATAAGTCATTGAATGCTCGTGCTTTTACTACTGGGCAGGATATCTTTTTTAAGCAAGGGGAATATCAGCCAGGAAATAAGCAAGGGCAGGAGTTGTTGGCGCATGAGTTGACTCATGTGGTGCAGCAGGGTGGAAGTGCTGATATCAAAACTTTGAATAGGGAAACGTATATTCAGCGAAAGTCTGTTTGTCCAGGAACTGTTCGTGAAACACCCGAAGATAGTCTTAAACGGTTTTTTGATTCCCATAAATCTGATACCTCCCAACTTCCAATCCAAAATCTTTCCGCTAATGTAGAGAATAAATTAGCTTATGTTGTTAGAGATATTTGTAAATGTGCTAATGAAACTTATCAAAAGCAGTATAGAAAAGCTTTAATAAATTTCTTAGGAAAAAAAAAGGCTCGATTTATTTGGGAAGAAGGTAACAAGCCATTCTTAGGTTATAAAGCTTCGGGTGTTGATTATGAAGATAGATTCTTCAATCAGGGGAATCAATTAGGTTTTAAAAAAACAACAGATTTCCTAAAATCAAATCCACTTATTATGGAGCTGATGAAGAAATTAGGTTTTGATGACATTAAATCTATAGATACTCATTATCGGGAATGGGATGTCAACAACAATGATCGGGTAGATTCGTCGGAGTCATCCGATTTAAGTAAATTCCAAAGCGATAAGAAAGTCGAAGCTGCTGCTTCTGCTAATAGTGCTGAAGCTCAATTTAGTGCAGCAGATATTCTATTTTTCTCAGGACATCAATTTGCACAATATCAAGTACCAGGTGTTTTCTCAGATGATGCAATATCTAAATATTTTGATTTACGTTACATTAAGAAATCTTTTAAGCAGGTAAAATTAATTGTCAGCACGAGCTGTGCAACCATTTGTCAAGATCCGATAAAAGTATTTGGAAGCAGATTTCCTAATGCATTAATCTTAGGTTACCGTAGGTCTGCACCTGGAAATGGAGCAATTTTAAGCAATATATTTACCAAGAAGCTTAAAAATTTAAAACGTCCATTATTTCTAGAAGATCCTAAAGATTTAGAAGTTATTAAGGACATTTGGAAAAATTGCGTACAATCTCAACATCCTGGAAAAAACGGTTTCAAACGTCAACCCGGCTGGATTCAAAACAACCAAGGTGAATATTGGAATGGTAAAAAGTGGCACAAGATAAGTAATGCAACTTCATCTTCAAATAAGTGCAAGAATAAAGGTGATGAAACAACTGAATTCCCTAGCCCGTAAATGTTAAGTTAGGTCGAGGAACAAAACCAAACAAAATTTTTGGTGTAGTAATTATGTAATATAAGGTAAGCTTAGGAAGATGAGTGATCGCCAAAGATTTTCCCGTAATAAAGGGACAACATCAAATCAAAATATTCCGTCTTTCCAACCCAAAGTCCGTAGGTTGGGTTTAAGCATGAAACCCAACAAATCAACACTATTGTTCTAAAAGTTTATTTGTAGTTTCCATTGGATAATCTCCTCAATTCCTACATCAAAAACTTTTTCTTGGCTTAAATAATTAAAAATTATCAATACTCCCTCAATCATCAATCTTCTGTATTCATATTTATTTGCAATTGATTTACATTCATTTACATAAACATAATTATTGACTCTATTCTCAATTAATCCACGAGATTACAAGACTTTCCGCCAAAGTATGATATTGTTATTTTGAGGGAAGCAGTATGTCTAACTCTAAAATATTCCCCGTAAATTATTCAATTACCCCTCAATAAAACATCAAATAACTTGATGATTGTATTATTTGTATATTACATCGATAAAAATAGAGGAAAAATCGGAGAAAATTATCGATGTTTATATTAATAAATGTAAATTTGATTGTGATTTAGACAACCAAAATAATTAAATTCAGATTTAAGTGTTGACAATTAACTAACACAGCGTATCTATTTCAGAAAAATAAAAGATGAAAAATCAAGAAATAAATCGGGAGCTAAAAGTTTATTTCAATATCCTGTTGGTGCGTGACATGACAAGCTAATTATTTCGTTCCAATTCTTGCATTACGTCACAGCACCCTACAAAAACGCCACTCTAGGTTTTCTGACTACAAATTTATCCCTCCCTCTCTCACTCCCTCCCTCAATATCTTTCACCGGGAAAGGAGTAAGTAAACTAACTCACCACTGCCCCAAATCATCCTGCTGCTGCAAACCCATTAACTGTCGCCTTGTTCTCGCATAATTAAGAATATTAATTCCCAATTCCTGAGCGGTACGAATCACCAATCTGGGTAAACTTAATTCTCTATCTAATCCCCAAGCTGAGCCTAAATCACCCACTGCTAAAACAATTCCTCCATCAACAAACAGTCGGAGTGGATGTTGATTGATGATTGGTAAACCTGCAAATAAAAATGGTTGGGTTCTTAAAGGAAAATCCCTTCGCATTTCTTCTAATGGTGTGAGGGGATGTTCTAATTGTTCTCCCAAAGCATGAATGCTTTCAATTAAAGGATTTGCGTCTGCTGGAGCATCAACTAATAGGATTCCACCTGAGTTTAAATAATTTCTGACGGCTTCAAATTCAATACTGTTTAAGGATAATGGCTGTTGACCGGTAAAATACAGCAAATCGTATGCTTGGATATTATCACTCCAACTTACTTGTCCCGGTTCGTTGGTTCCTCGCAGGTAGGGATATAGCGGCTCTACCGATTGCAGTAAGTAGGATAAATTAAAGAAATTGCGAGAACAATCGCTGTCATCGTGATTTACCTGAGCCATCGTCACAATGGATTGGGGACGTGCTTGCGCTCGACGACGGTAACGTAAATCGATATTGTTGTAACCAGGAAAGAATACTTCTGCCGGTTGAGTAACTGCTGTTTGTCCCGGTTGTAAGAGTATGCGACAGATTTCGATTTCGGAAGGGTCTAAATTTGAGTTTCTTTGGTCAATTCGATAGGTTTCTTGAATGGTTTCCCTCTGTTGGCTGCGTCGTATTTCATCGGGGTCAACATAGCTTACTACCAGGTAAACCATCATGGGTTGAGAACTAGCAACATCTAGGTCTATGGGATAGTCATAATGTCGGTTAACAACTATCAAATTACCAGCCACATCTATAGCGATACCGGGTTGAATTTGTACCCATCGTCCATCTCGATATTTGGCTTCAACATTACTTGGTGCGGGAATATCTCGCACTCCCAAACCGCAGACAATTCCGGGTTGATTTAAACATTGATAGTGAGTATTTTGTCGCAAACGGTGGTAATTATGAGCTTTTTGCCAGCGTTCGGCATTGATTAATAAACCGTCGGAAGCCTGTAGACGCTCAAAAGGTTGAATTGATGGTGGTGGAAAAGGATGTGTCATTTTAGTTATCAGTAGTTACTCATTACTCATTACTTATTACTCATTACTCATTCCCAATTATTCAATAACTAATTCATAGCTACAAAAAGCTGGTTTTTCTTGTTCAATGATGCGTCTTATTAGGTTTTCGTTAATACTATCTGGCTGTTCTGGATGCAAGTGGACTACGAAATGAAATGGTCTTCCTCCAGCTAAAATGGCACTTCCTAACTCCGCCTCGCCAAGTATAAAACTATCTCCAAATGGTTCTGTAATACTTATATGTTTATCGTTTTCGTTGGGTATATTTTCGTCTAAGGGTAGTCCTGTATATAAATGTAAATATAAACGCAATCCTTTACGGGTTCCTCGCCAGCGATAGAGTTCTATGGCACGACGAATTAATCGGCGTTGTTGATGGGTATCCCATGTGGGGTCAAAATCCCAAGCAACCCAATGAGCTAAAAATGGTAGTATCGCTTGGGGGGCTGTTAAGGGGTCTATATTCGCCCACATGGTATTAAAGCCATCAATTGCTGGTTGATAGGCTGTTTCAAATATTTTCATGAAGCGACCGATAAAGTCTACTTCTCGATATAAAACTGGTAAAAATTCTAGATATTTTGTCCAGGGACGAATGTGTAAACCAAATTGTTTGCTGTGGTGGATTTCTTCTCTTTCTGTATCGGGATTGAGATGCAGGGTAACACAGCTACGAAAATCTAATTGTAATCTGTCTTTTTGGGAAGGAATAATTGCTTGTTGGTTTTCAAAAAAGTTTTTTGGTATTTGGAAACGGAAAACGGCATCCATTGTTCCTCTGGGAGGTATCTCGTTACCTTCGGTGCCGATTTGATACCATTGTCTGGGAAAATCTCCTTCTAATTTTAAATTGAGTTGTTGGGGACGCTCTTCTAAGTTTTGAACACGAACAATCATCTCGCTAGCTTTGCCGGGATTTAACAGCAAGCTAGTATTTAATAAATCTATAGCGTCAGATTCTTGAGATTGTAAACCAGCCCTCGGTACAGCTTCCGGAATCTGCATCGGGGTAAGTTCGATATGAATATTGGGACTTGAACGACTTTGAACCATTTTGGTGAGGGAGTGGAAGAGTTGGGGAGTGTGGGAGTGAGGGAGAGAGGGATTGATGTAGTGTGGGAGTGTGGGAGAATGGGAATTGTAGTATTAAATAATAAATTAATAGATAGAAAAAAAAAAAAAAAAGAAAAAAAAAA
>CAKZYM010001107.1 GCA_937884685.1 uncultured Calothrix sp. | reverse complement strand
AGTTAGGAGTTAGGAGTTAGTAATCACTGTTCCTTATTCCCTGTTCCGTGTTCCCTACTCCCCACTCCCTAATTAAGAATTAATAATTACTAATATCTATTATTCACGCTAACTGGTAACTGTTAACTGATGACTGTTAACTGATTATTATGAGTGATTCACAATTTCGTATCGAAAGCGATTCAATGGGAGAGCGTCAAATTCCAAGTAGCGCTTATTACGGTATTCAAACGCTGCGTGCTACGGAAAACTTTGCTATTAGTGGAATAAAGCCTTTACCTACTTACGTGGATGCCTGCATCATCATTAAAAAAGCTACAGCAATTGTGAATGGCAAATTAGAATGTATACCCCAAGATGTCAGTCAAGCTATCGTACAAGCTGCTGATGAAGTGCTAGAAGGTAAGTTTCGCGACCAGTTTGTAGTTGATGTATATCAAGCCGGTGCCGGTACTTCTCACCATATGAATGTTAATGAAGTGTTAGCAAATAGGGCTTTAGAAATTCTTGGTTCGGAGAAAGGAAATTATAAACGGGTAAGTCCGAACGACCACGTTAACTACGGTCAGTCTACCAATGATGTAATTCCCACTGCAATTAGAATTGGTGGAATTTTGGCGCTCTCTAAGACACTGTATCCTGCTTTAGATAACGCAATAAATGCAATGGAAGCAAAAGCCACAGAATTTAAAGATATTGTCAAATCAGGTAGGACTCATTTACAAGATGCGGTACCAGTTCGTTTAGGTGATACTTTTGCCGCTTGGGCACAGATTCTCAAAGACCATCGAAATAGAATCAATGCAGCGGCAGCAGATTTACAAGTCTTGGGTTTAGGGGGTAGTGCAGCAGGTACGGGGTTAAACACCCATCCCCAATATAGGGTAAGTGCGATTAAAATTATTTCACAACTAGTTAATTCTCCTTTTAAGGAGGCAACCCATCTCATGGCTGCAATGCAAAGTATGGCACCTTTCGTTAATGTATCCGGTGCTTTACGAAATCTGGCTCAGGATTTAGTCAAAATATCTCATGATTTGCGCCTGATGGACTCGGGACCAAAAACTGGTTTCAAAGAAATTCAATTACCACCAGTTCAACCGGGTTCCTCGATTATGCCTGGAAAATACAATCCTGTGATGGCTGAGATGACATCAATGGTTTGCTTCCAGGTAATGGGTTACGACACAGCCATTAGTTACGCTGGACAAGCAGGTCAACTAGAACTTAACGTAATGATGCCTTTGATTGCCTATGATTTTATTCACAGCATTGAAATTCTTGGCAACACACTTCAGTCACTTACTTCTCGCTGCATTCAAGGAATTACAGCTTTACCCGAACGTTGCTTAGACTATGCAGAAGCCAGTTTGGCGTTAGTAACAGCATTGAATCCACATATAGGATACCTCAATGCAGCAGCCATAGCAAAAGAATCGATGGAAACTGGAAAATCCTTGCGACAAATTGTATTAGAAAAACAGTTGATGAATGAAGAAGAATTATCCAAAGTATTGAATCTCAAACAAATGAGTACCATTGTCAGCGAGCAGTTACCAGTTAGCAGTGAACAGTGAGCAGTGAACAGTGATTACTAACTCCTAACTCCTAACTCCTAACTCCTAACTCCTAACTCCTAACTCCTAACTCCTAACTCCTAACTCCTAACTCCTAATCTAAAATCCAAAATCCCATTAGGCTAAGCTGTGATAAAACCGCAGAATAAAAATTACACCCATGCAGACCCAAACACCATCTGTCAGTTTAATTAAGGCTACTTCTTATGAAGTAGAAGCGTTAAGGGAATCTTTGGAAACCTTACTCAAACCTTTGGGTGGAATCACAGCATTTGTTAAAAGTGGAGACCGAGTTTTACTCAAACCTAATTTGCTTACTGGTTCGCGTCCGACTGGTGAATGTACTACCCGTCCGGAAATGGTTTACGCTGTAGCAACTATGGTTATCGAAGCTGGTGGTAAGCCTTTCTTGGGAGATAGTCCTGCTTTCGGTAGCGCGAAGGGAGTGGCTTTAGCTAATGGATACGAGCAAATTTTAGAAGAACTCAATCTCCCTATTATTGAGTTTCATGGTAAACGCTACGAAATTGTCAATGACAAATTTAACCATTTGCTGCTTTCCAAGGAAACGATGGAAGCTGATGTGGTGATTAATTTACCTAAGGTTAAGTCCCACGCACAGTTGGTCTTAACTTTGGGAGTCAAAAACTTATTTGGTTGCGTACCAGGAAAGATGAAAGCTTGGTGGCACATGGAAGCGGGAAAAAATGCCAACCGCTTTGGAGAAATGTTGGTAGAAACTGCAAAAGCCATTAACCCTAACTTAACAATTATAGACGGGATTATCGGTCACGAAGGCAACGGTCCTAGTGCTGGAGAACCTCGTCCTTTAGGAATTTTGGGTTCATCAACAGATGTGTTTGCTTTAGATAGAGCAATGGTAGAAATATTAAATGTTCCTCCCCAAAAAGTACCTACTGTTGCTGCATCAATACGAATGGGAATATGTCCGGAGCTAGATACTATTAATTTTGTCGAGTTGCATCCTGACTTGCTACAAATTGACGATTGGCAATTACCGTCAAAATATATGCCAATTGATTTTGGAATGCCCCGCGTGATTAAATCTACTTTTAAACATCTATATATTAGATTTATCAAAGAAAAAATGAGCGTTTATAGCCAAAGTTAGGTAAATTGTTCAAAGCCGCAAAATTGGTCAGGAGAGTGCAAACTTGGCTACAGCAATTATTAGTCCTAGCAGAGTAATGTGTAAATACCCTCCGATTGCTTAACCAAACCGCCCTATTTTAGTGGCGGTTTTTTTAGTCCGGATAATTTTGTAAATTGTTACATTCTTTTCATCTGAAGGTATTTTGATTTGTCGGGTTAATAGACTCGCTTTAACCTCTATTCACAAAATATTTAATCATAGATAACCGTTCGATAATATCCAGGAAAATCATTTAAAAATTATTCAAAAATTATCCGGATAATTATAGCCTGTAATTAAGATAACCATAACCGTAATATTAACTGAATTTATAATCATTTTTACTGAATCAAATATAAAGATTATCAGCTAGTAATGGTCACTTGCTGCTACTTAAAAGCAATCTAATTTTTATGCACTTCTTCGGTATAGAATTATTATTCAATTATTCTATTCAAAGCATATAGTTAGTTTAATAAAATGAGTGTAATCACTGATGATGATAAAAAACATTTAAAGTATACTCAACTACTTTTAAGTATTAAACAATAAATAATAATCTTGAAAAAAGCTTAAAAGCCTTGCCACACAAGATTTTATATACCTTTAGGAAGATGATATTGACCCCTTTTTGATTTAAAGTTAATATTAACGAATAGGTAATATGTATTTTTTATTGCATGATTAATAATTGATATAAATAGTAATCATAATAGGTAATACGGAAGTATTAAGCGAGATTAGTTACAAGTATCAAAACAAGATATTTTTGGTAACTATGGTATCAACAGTTTTAAGTATAAAGAAATATATAAAGTAACGTTACTAACTCATTTAAATTCTTAAACAGTAGAGAGTTTACGGTCAGAAAAAAAGCTAAAATAATATCAACACTCTCATACATGAGAGTGTTGTAGCAACTAGTGATGTAAAGAGCTAAATAATTTATATGGATTCTAACAGTCAGTCTGCCAATACAGAGGAATTACCTTCGCAACGTTTGGCAGACGTTGTAGGAACAGCGATTGCTATGTTAACTCTGACGCTACCGATGTTTGTAATTGGTCATTACTCTTCAAGCAGCTTTCAGGGAAACCGGCAACCATTAACCTATAACTTGCAAGAAGCTGACAATGATACTGAACTAATAAAAAGTGAAATTTCATCCATTTATAAAATGAATAAAAACGCTTCGGACTCATCGGAGAAAAAATAATTTACAAGAGCAATTAATATAGCCACATTCACATTGAAATGATGATAATCTTTGTGCAAATAATTTAAGTGTGATAGCGATATGAGTGCGAATAGGTAAGCGGAGCATATTGATTTTTGCCTGCCTATAAAAGCCTTGTGAGTGCAAAGCTTCTTTTGCCCTTATCTATATTTCCAGGCTTAAATGCATAAATAGGATTTAGGCAGCGATAAAAAAGCATTGCAAATATTTTTTAGATATTCTCAACCCCCTTTTTTTTCTTAAGGGGGCTTTTTATTGATTATGTAGTAGTTTAGTACTATAAAAACTTAAAACCCTTCAAAATAAAATTCTTCTAGGTAGCTTGTAGTGCAGCTAACTTAACCAACTAATTCGTCTTTTTTGATTTTGAGCCGAGAAACTACTTTGGGATAAGTCCATATTGACCTAAAATTCTACACGGGAGCCTAGTCGCTTCTCATCGATAATTAATTTTGCTTTAGGAGTAAATCTGTGGACTTATCCATTATCCCAGCCCAACCAAAACCCGGTTTGATAAACGTTCTAATTGAAATTGCCGGGGGAAGTAAAAACAAGTATGAATACGACAAGGATTTGCAAGCTTTTGCTTTAGATAGAGTGCTTTATTCATCAGTACAATACCCCTACGACTATGGTTTTGTGCCTAACACTTTGGCTGATGATGGTGACCCCCTCGATGGTATGGTAATAATGGATGAGCCAACCTTCCCTGGTTGTGTAATTGCAGCGCGGCCAATTGGAATGTTGGAAATGATTGACGGTGGCGATCGCGATGAAAAAATTCTTTGCGTTCCAGATAAAGACCCACGCTACACTCAAGTAAAATCTCTTAAGGATGTAGCCCCCCATAAGCTTGATGAAATTGCAGAATTCTTCCGGAGTTACAAAAATTTAGAGAAAAAAGTAACCGAGATTCTTGGTTGGCAAGATGTTGAAAAAGTTGCGCCCTTAGTAGAACAATGTATTAAAGCAGTCAAGTAGAGGAAAAACGCCGGTTTTGCTACCACTGTAATTCTGCCGTGCGATAATAAATTGAAATTTTCGACTAATTCATCGTTTAGATTTTTCTTCTAAAACCTAATTTGCCCAATGCACCGCACGCTTCTTTTCGCGAAAATTCACAACTGTACTCTCACTGAAGTTAATCCTAATTACGTGGGTAGTATCACCATAGACCAAATGCTTTTAGAAAAGGCTGGAATTTTGCCTTACGAGCAGGTGCAAGTGGTAAACGTGACTAATGGCGAACGCTTTGTTACTTATACAATACCGGCACTAGCTAATTCGGGAGCTATTGAGCTAAATGGAGCTGCGGCCCGTCTGGGCATTAAAGGTGACCGCTTGATTATAATGTCTTACGGGCAGTTCACGAAGGGGGAAATCGAAAGCTTTTCTCCAACAGTTGTCATCGTAGACGACAAAAACAAATTATTAGAAGTACGGCACTACGATGACCTGCTCGGCAAGACTATTATGTAACAAAAATGTCACAGATAGAACCGTCTCGCCATCCCAAAGCAGACCTCAGTAAACCTCTAAGCGACTACGAAAACCAAGTCGATAGATTTGTAATAAAATTCTGGGGAGTTCGAGGTTTAATTCCAACTCCAGGTGAAGAGAATAATAGTTATGGTGGTAATACTGCTTGTGTAGAAATGCAAGTAGCTGGAAAAAAATTAATTTTTGATGCTGGTACTGGTCTGCGGGTTTTAGGAAGAATCTGGCTCCAACAACAGCAAAAAACAACAGCCCACTTATTTTTTACCAACGCTCAAACAAATCGTATCCAAGGATTTCCGTTTTTTGCTCCTGCATTTGCACCAGGAAACTGCTTTCATATTTACGGTACTGCTGCTTCTAACGGTGCATCAATTAAACAGTCACTTAGCGACCAGATGTTGTTACCGCACTTTCCTTATCCTTTACAAGTTATGGAATCAGAACTGCAATTCTATAATTTGACTCCGGATAAGGTAATAGCCATAGATGATGTAACAGTACAAATGGTCTTAATTAATAATAGTACCAAGTCCGTTGGCTATAGAATTCAATTAAAAGAGTATAGCGTTGCTTACATTACTGATTTATCATCTGAGATAGACGATTCAGAGCAAGAAAGCTTGATGAAATTAGTTAAAGGAGTAGACTTGCTAATTGCAAATCCCAGCTATATCACTTCTAATTTTTGCGAAACGCAAACACCAATTGATTGCTATTGGCAAGTAGCGGTAGACTTAGCTCGCAAAACTGCTGTCAAACAACTGATATTTTCCAACCACCATCCAAACGATAATGATGATTTTTTAGATAAAATTGAAACAAATCTTAAAAAAGAATTTGAGCAAGGATTTTTAGCTCACGAAGGTATGGTGATATCGATTAATTAAAGCGGCTTTGGAACACTAATTTTAGAGATAAAAATGGCTTGTCATTGCATAGCATGGTTAATGATGACCAAAAAAGCTGAAAGACCTAACTATGCAATAATTTTTAATCTAGTGAACTTATTCTTTTTGCTAACATTATTATTTTTCCTACTCCCTACTACCACTTAAAAAAAAATTAAATAGCCTTAAAAAATTAATTCCTATGATGATTGCGGCGGATAATCCAGTAGCTGATTGATAAAGACAAAACCGCCACTCCTAAGCCAATGACTTTGAGTCCTTCCGTGTTTTTTAAATCTAGTATAATAATTTTTCTTGCCACAGCAATTAAAGAAGTAGCAATGACTAATTCTACGTGAATTACGCTTTTTCTTAAATAGGCAGTAATATTTTCTAAAATTTCTAGCGCAATTAAAATATTTAAGAAAAGTCCGAAAGCTGTAAATAAGTTTTTGTTAAAACTCGGGTCATTAAAATTCCAAGCAAGCAATTTATTTATAATAAAAATTACTAAATCTGCTATGGCAATTAATATTAATACTATCATCGCAATCGATAGTAATTTAGAGACTATAACCTGAAGATGCTCTACTAAATGCAAGAAATTATCGTTTTTACTGTATTCACGAATCTTTCTAAATAGATTCCTCATGCTTGATACCTTGCAATTAAAAGTTTTATATTAGTTAGCGTGCTTGGGGAATGCAAAAGTAAATACAAATAATTAAGAATCAGTAACAACAAAAACTAATCTGTTGAAATTAGACCTTACATTTATAACTATAAACAATATTGGTACATTAATAAATAAGAAGAGAATAAACGCAAAACACGACTCGATAGATAAACTACAAGGTAATGTAAATTGTTCAACTCACTCACAGCTTTTTTAAATGCAGCGTGTTAACAGGAGATAAAAAAGTTCATTATGCAGTTATTCTGTGTTTCATCGTTTGAAAAGTACATTGCTGATAATTTTCTTAATAACGCAGTTTATGTCGCTAATTGTCCTATCTCCTATCTCCTCCGGAGACGCTGAGCTGCACTAAAGCCGAAGGAAGGCTACTCTATTACCTTTCCCAAATAATTTTGATGGCTGTATAATACTGCGCTAGCAAAATTCAAACTCGATTTTTCAAGATTTTGTATTTTGCATCTCCTAAAGAGAAATCACAAACCGTCATAACTTTTTAACACTTATTCGTACTATTAACAAAAATTATATGTCTCCATTTTTGACAAAAATCGAATATAAATTTACTTAAATACCTTCTTTAGCAGTGTTTAGGTAGAATTATAAACATAATCAACTAGATAAAGAATTGATAGGAGAAAGTCTATATGTAATATAAATTACTAAACATTAGAGAAAAAGTACGTTAGCTTAAATTTGTTATAAACATAACGATTAGCGACTTTAAAATGCGGCTAGAACAGTTGCAAGCCTTTTTAGCAATCGTCGAGAGTGGTAGCTTTCAGAAAGCGGCACGCAAATGTAGTGTGACTCAATCTACAATCAGTCGTCAAATTCAGTCGCTGGAGGCAGATTTAGGGTTTGAATTGTTTCACAGAACCAGCCAGTCAAAATTAACTTTGGCGGGTGAGACTTTACTGCCTCGTGCCCGTAAAATTTGTTTAGAGTGGCAGACAGTAAAACAAGAAATCACAGATTTAATTACAGGAAAACAGCCAGAACTTTGTATTGCGTCTATTCCTTCAGTATGTGCTTATTATTTTCCGCCTTTACTACAATCATTTTGCAATCAATACCCTGATGTGCAATTAAGGATAACATCATTGGGTAGTGATAGAGCATTAAAGGTTCTCAAAGATGGGCTAGTTGATTTAGCAATTGTGATGAACAATCGTTTTCTTACTACAAGTAAAGAAATGATTGTCGAAACACTTTATGAAGAGAGTATAGAAGTTTTAATATCAGCCAATCATCCATTAACTGAGTATGAATGTATTCCTTGGTCAGAATTAATTCGCTATCGACAAGTAATTTTCAAAGAAGGTTATGGAATGCAGCGTTTGGTACAAAATCAATTTAACCAAACCCAAACATTACTCAAATCGGCCTTAGAAGTTAATACTTTAGATGCTTTTCGGGGAATAGTACGTCAAGGAGAATTAATTGCATTATTACCAAGTTCGGCATTAATAGAAGCACGTACCGACCCCAGTCTTGCAATTCGTCCTTTCGTTATTAACAACAACGGTTCCTCTGTCCACAGTACATCTTTAACTCGCCAAGTGGTAATAGTAACAACTCAAGACCGTTTGCAAATTCCTCCCATACAATATTTTTGGCATTTAGTAAAAGAACAAATTCCCAAACAAATTAACATTAAGCAATTATGAGTTATAAGTTATAAGTTATAAGTTAAAAGTTAGGAGTTAAGAATTAGGGGTTAAATTTCTTCTCCTCCTTTCCCCAATCTCCCACTTCTCTAAGGGTGTTAACTTTAACAAAATATGAGCAATTTATTTAGAGATTTACTTAAAAAAGTAGGTAGCGGTCAACATACTTCACACAACCTAACTCGGTCTGAAGCAGAATTAGCAACAAAAATGATGTTGTTAGGGGAAGCAACACCAGCACAAATCGGCGCTTTTTTGATTGCACACCGGATTAAAAGACCTACCAGTGAAGAGTTAGCGGGAATGTTGGATGCTTACAACGAACTTGGTCCAAAATTAAAGGCAATTTCGAGTGAGCGACCTGCTGTCATTTTTGGAATACCTTATGATGGCAGAATTCGTACTGCACCAATTGCCCCAATTACAGCTTTATTATTAGCTTGTTTGGGTCAAAATGTAATCATGCATGGTGGAGGTCGTCTTCCAACAAAGTACGGGCTGAGCTTAGTAGAAATTTGGCAAGAATTAGGTGTTGACTGGACAAAATTAAACTTATCTAAAACCCAGCAGATTCTAGAAAAAACAGGAATCGGTTTTGTTTATACACCACAGCATTTTCCCTTACTAAAAACTATTTGGGAATATCGCGACCAAATCGGCAAACGTCCAACCTTTGCGACAATGGAATTAATTTGGTGTCCTTATGCTGGTGATGCTCATATAATAACTGGGTTTGTTCATCCACCAACAGAAGAAAGGTTTCGAGCAACATTATCCCATATGGGAATAAGCAAATTTACAACTGTAAAAGGTTTAGAAGGTAGTTGCGATTTACCACGAGACCGTACTGCGATTATTGGTTTAGGAAATGCGACTGAAACTCTTGAAAGACTACTTTTAGTTCCCCGTGAATATGGTTTTACAACTAAAAACGTACCTTTGAATAGTACAGAAAAATTAATTTCACAGATGAAATCCGTTTTAGCTGCTCAACCATGTGAATTAATGCAAACAGCAGTATGGAATGGCGGATTTTATTTATGGCGTTGTGGAATTTGTGCGAACATAGATGAAGGTTTTGCAAAAGCACAAGAAATTTTTAACAGTGGAGCAGTTCTAGAAAAACTTCGAGAATTACAGCAAACTATAAATTCGACACAAGAAGCTGTTTCTAATAACTCAAATACATAACAAAGAAAATTTGATTCAACCTTTGACTTCTAAGCTCTTAGCTTTTAACTAAAAATTAGCTATAAACTGTTTTCGTTCATCGGGGAGAAAATGTACTATGGCAGGTCAGAAAATTTTGATGATTATTGGAGACTATGTAGAAGACTACGAAGTCATGGTTCCTTTTCAAGCTTTACAAATGGTAGGACATACAGTTGATGTAATATGTCCTGAAAAACAAGCTGGTGACAAAGTAAAAACAGCAGTTCATGATTTTGAAGGAGACCAAACTTACAGCGAAAAACCCGGTCATAATTTTACTTTAAATGCTGATTTTGGCACGGTAGACGAAAAAAGCTATCATGCTTTGGTTATTCCCGGAGGAAGAGCCGCTGAATACATCCGCATGAATCAAAGAGTATTGGAAATTACTCAGCATTTTTCTCATAATAATTTGCCGATTGCTGCAATATGCCATGGCTTACAAGTTTTAGCTGCTGCTGATGTATTGCAAGGCAAAACCTGTACTGCATATCCTGCCTGTAGCCCCGATGTACGCAGCGCTGGGGGTCAATACGTAGATGTTAATCCCTCAGAAGTAGTCGTTGATGGTACCTTAGTTACCGCACCCGCTTGGCCAGCACATCCTAATTGGCTCGCTGAATTTCTCAAGGTTCTTGGTACTAAAATTGAGCATCCCGATATGGCTACATTTGCTTGATAGAAGGATATACTTTTTAGATATATCGGAATTCGGTTTGAATATTTAAACCGAATTTCTATAAATTTTATTTTTGACGAATCATTGAATTATTTAGGGTTGCTAAATATTATTTATCAGTATTATATATTTTCATACTGGTCTTATTTTTTAATTATTTATTGATTAAATAACAAATCCTTTTATCCAACTTATTTTTTCGCTACAATTAGGTATTAACTAAATATTTATACAAGGAAATTTATATAAGTAATAGATGTTAAAGCGAATCTATTTACAGTCCGCTGATTTTATAATTACAATTTTGATTAAGTCAAGATTATAAATGTACAGTGAAGCAGGACTACAGAAATTAGCTTTTTGTATTTTTTTTGATAACCATTATTTTAATAACTATTACAATGCATAAAATTTATAATTTAATCAAGCCAAAATACTCTGTGGTAGCATAGACTAAGATAATGGGTGTTTATGCTAGCACTATTTGTGATTTTAGGTAGAAATTTGAGTAATAAAGTTTCACATTCTCCGAAAACGCGAACTATAGTGTACTAAATGAAGTAATGTTTAATTGAAAGTTGCGTGGTTAAGTCTTACTGGCAACAGAAAGCCCACTAATTATAGTTGAGAAATACTACTGACTCGATGACAGGCAAAAACGCAAGACAGAATGCATTTCTGCGGCTAGTGTCTGGTAAGGAATTAGAAACACGATCCGTTCGTCAACGCTACTCGCTAATTCCAACTTCAGAGGCGGTAATTGGACGCGATCCTCACTGTCAAGTTGTATTAGATGCACTAAAATATCGCATGGTATCTCGCCGTCATGCGGTAATTCGTCCTTTAAGTTTATCCCCCGATGGTGAAGTTAGTTGGATACTCTGCGATTTAGATAGTGCTAACGGTACATATCTTAACGGAAAGCGCTTGCAAGAATGTCAGCAAGTTTTCCCCGGTGACCGAATCACTTTAGGTTATGATGGACCGCAACTAGTTTTTAGTCACGAAGTCGCAGAACGAAAAACCACAGTTGCTGCGAATACAGCCCAAAAAGGGACAACAAATTCCCAAAACTATTCTGCTTCAGACTCAGTTAGCTTCACTCAATTATTTCCCATCATTTCTACAGGTAAAGACCTAACTAGTAAAGCCTACTTAATACCAGGAATTTTAACAGTTGTATTTGTAGTACTAATGTTTGCTACGGTGGGAAAACCAGAAGCGAACCAAGTTATAGTTGCTGTTTATATTGCTTTTGCTGCATACTACTTTATTTATCAGCTATGTGGGAAGCATAAGCCTTGGTGGGTCTTATTGGCTGTAGCCTTATCCACAGCTATAATTTTACTTAGCCCTATATTAGATTTATTTCTTTTTTTGTTTCGTGAAGTCCTCCCCGGTAGATTACCATCAGGACAAGAATCAATCACTTTTACAGAATTGCTAGTACGAATGTTTTTCGGCGCTGGCTTAATGGAAGAATTGCTTAAAATATTACCAGTTATAGCTATATATTTTATCGGGTTAAAATTATCTTCGCCTTGGAAAGAGCGTATTGGTGTATGGGAACCTTTAGACGGAATACTGCTTGGAGCAGCTTCTGCGGTAGGTTTTACACTATTAGAAACACTTGGTCAGTATGTACCGCAAGCTACTCAGAGTGCAGCAATTCAAGCGGGTACTGAAACAGGACAACTAGTTGGTCTACAGTTGCTAATTCCCCGAATCTTAGGTTCTGTGGCCGGACATATGGCTTATAGTGGATATCTTGGATATTTTATCGGTCTAGCTGTCCTTAAGCCAAAATTAGGAGGACAAATTCTGCTAGTTGGTTACCTTAGCGCTTCAGCACTTCACGCTTTATGGAATACAACTGGAGCGAATAATGCTTTACTTTTAGTCATTGTAGGCGTATTATCCTATGCTTTTTTAATGGCAGCAATCCTTAAAGCAAGGGTTCTTTCACCTAATCGAGAAAATAATTTTGCCACTCGCTTCTTTGGAAACAAATAATTCAATTACCTATTACCAATTACCAATCTATATTTATTAAATATTGTCTTTAACAATGCTGTATTAAGTTAGCTTTGCCTTTTTGGCATTACTCAAAAGCATATTGATAATATGTCTTTTGATAGATGGGGCTAGATAATTTTCTATTTTATCCTGTGTATATAATGGATGAATCTAGCCCAAAAATAGAAATATTAAAAATAGAATAGCAAATAGAGTAGCCCAAGTCATAAGGAACACGATTAGATTGCATTTGTCCGAAGCAATTAAAGTAAGAAATGGCGATAAAGTTTATAAGCGGGAATATTTATTTTTCTGCTTGAGAATTATCCAATTGATTTAATGCATGATAAGCAACTGCTAAACCAACTTTTGCTTGCTCAATTTCTGATAAAGCTGTCCACTCAAGGTCTTTATCTTGATTGAAGTTGGTAAGAGTGGATTCAACTTTGTTCGGTTCTGCGCTTCTAGTTGCGTAAGCTAAAGGTCTCGCTAAAACCATAATGTCATCAACTTCTAAACTTGGTACTACAGCTTGCACGCATTCAATGAGTCGCTCGGTCATTGACTGCTTATCATTAAAAATTTCTGCTGCTTTTTGAGCAATCAGGTTTATCCAATCTGAAGGCATACTGTTGGAAAATCGTTTTTGTAAACTTTTCTGAAGTTTGACAGCGACTGTAGTATTCGTATTACAATTGAATTGTTCTGAAGTATCAACCGTCTTCCAAAGTGCATCTAATTGGTTATTGAAACCTTCACACCGCGTACTCAATTCCTCATCTAGCAAATCTTGCATCACAAATTGCTCTTCGATTTGATTGAAGTATGCCGCAGCATCTTCATCATAAGGATTCCAGGGATAACTGTTATCTTCTGGTTCTAATAGAGTTGCGAGTAAATCCATCTCGCTTTGAGAAAGGGAATTGTTAAAATTTGTTGATTTTTTGATTTTGTCAGTCATGTGTTGTCTCCTTGAGTCTTGTCTTTTGGGGTATTGACAGCTACAGTACCTGGTTTATGATTTCCGCAAACTGAAATTTTATTTTATCTACTTAAAAAAGCTGTTGATTTTAAGTACCCATGTAGCGTCTATGTTAATACGTTAACAAGTAATACTACCAATTCGAGAAATATAGTAAGCTGTTTGCTACCATCTAAAAAATACTAGTCTAGCTCTAGGATTCCCCCCATGCGAAATTTTCTTTTACCTTATTAATAGCTACTAATTTTCAATGCGAAATTCCCAAGTTTGACTTTTAGTACTACCAAACTTCAAATGCATTCCCGATTCTAAGGGTACTTCCCGTCGGTAAATTTGTTCCCAACCACCGGAACGTAAAATCCAAGTGGTTCCATAGGTTGATAAATCTTGCAAATAGTAGGTCTGTACTTGAGCCTCGCCGTTGAAGTTGTTGCGACGTAGAATTTCAGCGTGACGTTTTGAAACAGAAGGTTCTCTAATTACAATATCATTTTCTCTAATGCGACCAATACGGGTAACAACGGGTTGGAGTAAGTAACTTCTACCTCCTGGTTGTAAAGAACGTAAGGAAACATTTGCGCTACCAGGAATAAAGGTTGTTGGTATTTCTGTAGCACCTTCCTCAAAGCTTTTTAATAATTCTCCGTTAAAGTGAGGGTGAAGATAAAGAACTGGTAGAGTCCAAGCAGGTTGGTTGAAGTGATAAATAGTTAACAGTCTTTTTCGACCTTCAGCAACCGCTTCGTCGATGGGTTTTCGGGTACGTAAAGCTAAGGCGAAAGTTTGAATAAAACTATGACTTTCCTCATCAGTAATTTCATCACGCATCCCCAGTACTGCTGGTACACCTTGACGTATAAGAACTTCAGCCAAGCTGCTATGAGCAATGGCTCTATTTTTATCCGAGAAAGGTTGCGCTCCCCAGCAAGCGTTGAAAACAGCCAGCTTTACATCGCTACGGGTGAGAGCTTGTGCTAATTCCATGCCGTTAAAAGTCATATCATCTCGTAAAAAGAGAAACCCACCATCTGGTCCTGGCAAACCATGACCGGCATAAAAGAAAACGTTATAGGATTTGGTTTCTAGTTCCGAAATTAGCTCTTGCTGAGTTGGCTTCACCAGGGTTTTTACCATACAAGGAGCGTATCCAGCAGAACCGCTACCCACAGAATTACCACCCGAAAGAGTTTGTTGAAGAATAACTGCTTCCTCTTCGAGTTGCAGGTTTTCATCTTCTCCTAAAACTAGCAAAATATTTAAAGCTTGGTCGGTTCGCGAGGAAGACAGGGGTTCAACTTGAGAAGTAGTACGGCTAAATAATAGATGTTGGGAAAGTGACATTGCAGGTTGTCCGGGTTCGCGCTGCATAATTTCCCAAGGAAGCGCAATCAAATCGGGTTCGCGAATTTCTAATCGAAAGCGCAAGCGCGTATGCTGACCCATCGCAATACCGCGACTGCGTTCCAAGCTACCAAGAATTTCTGCTTCAAATACCCAACGCCACAAATTTACTCCCATATATTGCATCAAACGGCTGCTATAGCTGGTTTTTTTGCCAGAAGTAGCCGGTAGGGAATTTAATGGAAGCGGCTTTGCACTTTTCGACTTATTTTTTGGCGATATATCCAAGCGAGAATGTCCGGCAAACATCTGTTGCCATTCTTGCCAAGCTTGATTTAGTTCTTCCGACCACAAACAATCATGTAGAACATAACCACTGGGATAGGGAGCATTCACAACCCAAATGGCGAAATTGTCGGTGCCAGTATGAACGAGACGGGCGATCGCCAGGTTTAGGGATGGCATGGATTCAAAGAACTTAAAGGTAAATTTTTTCAGGCAAAATGGCTGCCTAAAAATCATCATTTCAGGCGATTACCTGTATTATTTTACTTTCTTATAGTTTATCGATTTGTGGAATCAGTGTTGTTACCCGATTGAGGTAATGTTGTTCGAGTAGGGGTATTTCCAGGTGTTGTCTTAATTGAAGGCTGAGCGGGGGATAAAGAATCCTCAACCGGTATGGAGTTAGATGGATCTTATATCGGAGGACTCATACTATCTGCAACGGAACTTTCTTCTGGATCAGTGGCTGGCTTGGAAACTGAAGCTTTTGACGGTGTAAGCTCCGAGCTTTTCAACCATACCTGTTCGCCCGGTTTAAGTGAAGTTTTACTGCCAGTAGTTGACGTATTACCAGGGGGATCTACCACTCCTTGGGCATCTCCAATTGAGCATACCTTAATCTGTAGCCAGTAGTCTTGTGATGATGAGTTCTGCTGTTTTTCGACAACCTGTAACAAACTTGTAGGTGGTGCAAATAATGGTAGCGGCTGTTGGGCAGGAGGTAAAGTGCTTTTACTAATATTTAATTTTGTTTTTGCATTAATTAACCAGCCTTTATCAATTTGGGTAAGTCTTTGAGCATCAATTTCTGAAGTCGGCTCCGGGCTACTAAGTGCTGGTTCTGCTGTTTTGTTATCAACTTCGTCCGGTTCGGGATTCTGACTCAGCCATCCCTGTCGCCATACATACCCCAAACTACCACCCGCAACAATTAGTAAAGTAATTATTCCCAGCATTAAAGGCAATTTCAATCCTTTAGAACCAGCTTTTTCTGGAATCACTTGAGTTTTTTGACTGGGGAGATTTTGCGTAACTGCGGCTAAATGTGAAGAATCACCCACCGGAACTGAAGAAATATCGGCAAGACTCGCTTCCAATGATGATTTTGGCTCAGAATATTTAGCTTGGCAATGCATGCAGGCAATAGTCACATTATCATGACCATTTTGATTGTTAGCAATCTCTAACAATTGCTTAGTAACGCTGGCTACATCACCATGATTGTTAATTAGCGGCAGAATTTCGGTTTCCCAGTATTGTTCTACACGGTCGAAATCACTTAGACCATCGGAACATAGTAGAAAAACGCAGTCCTCATCCAGAATAAATCTTTGTGCTGTTGGGTGTAAAGCACTACTTGCATTCATTCCTAATGCTTGTACTAAAGAGCCAGAAGCAGCTTGACCTACCGCATCTCGATAAACCGCATAGCCAAGTCGTACTTCCCGTGAAGCGACATCATCATCAAGAGTTATCTGGTGACAATTGTTGCGCGTGATTAAATAAGCTCGACTGTCCCCTACATGGGTAATATACATTTCATGAGCAATAGGTAATCCCATTACCAAAGTAGTTCCCATGCGCTGCCGACCTTGGCGGTTTTCACTATCATTAAGCTGACTAATCTTGTCGTTAGCAATAGCAGCAGCTCGTTCCAAGTCCGCAAGTAATATAGATGGATTAATCCGGTCTTCTGGTAAAGAAGCTAATTGGGCTACAGAGCTTTGAATCGTCTCAATTGCGGACTTTGAAGCGACATCCCCCCCTTCATGTCCGCCAATACCGTCGCAAACAATAGTTAAAGCCGATTTTGATGGTGGTTTAGAGATATTTGTGCCGCTTTGGGGATAACAAGCATCTTCATTTCGTTGTCTTGAGGGACCGGTATCCGTAAGCGCGAAGACATTAATGTTAATCTTGTTAAACTCACTCAAGCTAGTTAATCCCTTATCTAAAATGGCTGTTAACTGTTCGCTTGAATGTATTTCCCCTTCAATTAGTAAACGACAAACTTCGCTCATAAAATTGCGAATTGCTGGTTTTGCGCTGTTGAGTAATTTTTTTTGCCAAAAATCTCCCAAAGCCGCCAAATTCGGTGTATTTTCACCATCAGAAGTTAATTCTAGTAAACGTACTATAGAACCTTCCACCCGAACCAAATTTTGCGTCAGCAAGCTCGAAGCAACACCAACACTAGCCAAAGGTTGCCACAATTGAGCTATTTGCCACAGCCAATTTAGTTGTCGTAAGGAATTCACATTCTTAATGGCATCTGTCAATTCCTCACACAATCGCATTTTTGTCGGCGATTCATCAAGAATAAGCGGAGGCTTTTCTAGAAGTAATATTTCTGATTGGGTGTTCCCAGTATCTAAAGAAAGCAGCCCGTAAACTTGAGGAACATGCAATCGATAGGGAATTAATCTCAGATAAGATTTTATATCATCTAACTTTTGCTGTTCGGGTATTCCAGGTAAAATACCCGGTTTAGTATCCAATAAAACATTATGTTCGATAATTAAATAACGCTCTTGTAACAATTCCCCAGAATTACCCAAAGCCAAATCGTCCGCAACAGCCCAAAGATAACGTTTAGGTAAAGGTGTGGAGCATCGCTGGCAAAACTTGTGGGTAAGGGGGTTAGCAGCTTGACAAAGTTCATTTGGACAGCAGAGCGTTGCCGCGTCATTTTCCATAGTTTCCCACCGAGAAGGCGTTCAGCTTCATTTTTCTTTATTCACAGAGAACGGTTATATAACCGTTAGCGTTCGTAACCGTTAGCGTTCGCATAAAACGATATATTCCATTTTGACTCGGGATTTTATAACAGACACCCTTGTAGTAGGGTCAGCAATATGAAGGTTTATAAATCTAGTCATTTAATTATTAGTCATAATACGTCCTTTAGAGAAAGTATATAAAAAATTACTCAAAGAAGGGATGATGCTTAATACTATTTGCCATTGCCTTGTAAAATCATTCAAAGAGTCTTGCCAATACATTAAGAGTCAATGCCCTAACTTTATCTGTTTTTTATATATTGCACGGCTAAAATCATTAGACAACTTAACTTTAAGTATTTACATTGCTGATAGTTGTTTTAAATACTAAATTACTTAAGTAATTAAACTTAAATAAGGCTGGTTTGAAGGATTTGCTTGTCTCAGTTGAGTTATAGTTCAATATTTTTAAGCGTATAAGAAAAAATTAAAGTTTAGAGGAAAATTATATAAGGCGAGCCAAAGACTCACCTTAAATAATCTACCTTGCTATCTTCACGAATTTTTAATATTTTGGCTTGAAACAGCAAAAGTTGATATTACTTTTCTGGTTCTCCGACTCGGGGAAGTCCCATACTATAGTTATTGACTCGTGCGGATATGTTGTAGCTTATTTCGCCTTTTTGCAAAAGCGAACGCACAAAATGCTCTAAATCTGAGCCAATACGGCGTAAATTATAGTCAGTTAGGTCTTGGCCGCTGTTAGCTTCGACTAACTCATCAAACTTACGATATAAAACCTGTAGAGTATCCTCATTCCAAGTAAATTCATTATCTGGGTCGATATCTAAGGTCAAGACTTGATTGCTAGGAACCAATTCGCCATCCTCAACTTCTGCCGCAAAAATACGGATATGGCGAGTTGTAGATTTGAGCAGCATCTGGTTATCCATAGGAGGCTTTCATTCGATTTCTTAAGTAACACTCCAATTATTGTAGACTCTAAATTCCTGCTTGAAACCTTAATATGACAGCATTATGCGTGAGTCTCGGGCTGGAAGCTATGGTGATATATTTTTGCGTTCGTTACTCAATAAACTTTTATTTTTATATTTCGTAGCTCTTCACAAGTCTTGCTTTGATAGATTCGGGAACCACTAATTTAGGTAATGGGTCAGTCTGGTAAGCTTGAATCGCGATTTTTTCTCGCATACTTTTTGTCTAAGGACATTACAATAATTCTCATAAATCTCCTGTAATCGAAGAAATAATTTAGCTCATGTGCTGTTTTATGCTAGAAAACTAAATTTACCCTTAAAATTTTTGGTCTTAATCTCCAATTGTGTTTTTTTAATGAATAAAACTTACATCTAGTAATTTCACGGAATTGCTAAACAACAACCGTAGGCTATAGTCTAATAAAATGATTTCAGCGTTTTTACTTACGTAGTATTACTTCTATTTTAGTTAAAAGCAAAACTGTTATTGACGTGGAGATAACTTTGATGTAAAAACCTTTAAAAAGCTCTAGCAAGTTCTTACAGAAACTTCATTGTATAGAAGTTTAAAAACTGAATAATAGTTTAGGGTTTGCTAGAACTGTTACTGGTGCATGAATATAAAATTATAGATTCAGTTAGTCTACCGACGAACCACCAACAGGAGAGTGAAATGCAATACAGATAATCCAAAATGATTTTTCTTCTTTCAAAGTCAGAGACTACTTTCGATTTCAAACAAAATATAAAGAACTTTTGCTTGAGATAAAATTTCTCACCCATATGACCACTGAGTAAAGGAATCGTAAAAACTATGAACTCGAAAGCATTACCACGCCAAATAAATAACCCTGAAGTAGGCGTTTATGAGTGCGAAATCAACCTCAAATTCCGATTAATTGAGGAAAAGAGTTTACTGCGCGACCGCGACCAGCTCTTGCAAGTTCTTGTAGAAGCTTTAGCAGACGGTTCTGATGACTTTCTAGAGATGTTGCACCAGGTCGTAAAGGTTCATCAGACAACAGAACTAAAAGCATCACCGCAAATGCGTCGTCAGCTAATGCGTTTGCGTAACTCTAATGAGATGGGTCAATAGTTCACACAGTCGTGCGAACAACACAGCTATGATGGTGCAGTTTTTTAGAGAGACGCAGGTAAATTTTTAAGTTGAAATCCGAAACTTAATTTTTTCCACAACAAGTTAGTTGGTATAACTCAAGCATGCATCGTGTTCCCAAAGCTGAGTTTCGCCTCTGTATCCTCATAAGTCACAGAAGAGTGCGTGTGTCTACCTAGCCGCATCTACGCATTTTGGTGATGGGGCTGCGTCTACAGTAACTTTCAAAATTTAGTCAATTTGTCAAATTATTTGTCTTAAAAGTAATTGGGTGCCTACTAACTAACAATTGTTTTTACTAATAGGGTTTTAGTTAAGGTCTACAATAAATATTGAAGTACCAGGGAAGAAGATATTTATCATTGCATGACCGTCACGATAGTATTTCCCCCTTCAGGAAGGCACGTAAAGATTGATAAGCGACTTTCATTGTTCATAATTTTCGTCACAGAAGAGCATCTCACAATCGGAATTTAAATATTACAATGGCTCAAGATAGTCTTGCCATTCAAAAAGTCTTCCGTTATCAAAAGTAAGAGCAGTATAGTCATGCAAACTTCTGAGTCGGGTTCGCTCCCATCTCTCATGCTATAACCTGACTAGCCCGAAGTATCCAGAAAAATAATACTGCTCTGAAAAAGAATATGCTCTCCAAATTGTACAATTTGGTAAGGCAGAAATTTACAAGCTCATCAATCACGAGTCTGGGTTCAATCTAAAATCTTTTCCAAGAAAGTTTGCTAGATAGGAAAATCAAATTCCCTACCAATTTTTGATTGGGGATACACAATCAATTACTAGAACCGAGAATAAATCGGCAAAAAAGTGTTTCCCCGAAACTTTATTCTGTTCAATTTGAAGAAAATCTAAAGTTAGTTAGCTTGGTTCGACTAAACCTTCAATTTCTATCGCTCCACTTGTTGAATAGGATACTTATGAAAAAACTATACATAGCCCCACGTCATTTTTATCTAACTATATTTGCTCCGAATTGAGACTCTATAACTTTAAAGCCATTGATAATATTAATGATTGGTCGCTACAACAAACAGATTGTCTCAGAATTAGTTACTTAATAATTACTCATCTTTTCATACCTGTAAATACGGATAATTACTTAAAATGATGTATGTTTATTAAAGTAAGTTCCTCGTTTTATTTGGATAAATGAATTTTTATTCAATACTACAAAGATAAAAAATACCCATAAACCAGGTTCTGGGGCTAATTTGTGTGAAGCACAGCAAAAAAAGTTTTGAGAAATATAAAAATTTAATTTATTTCCTTTAATATCTTGCACCAGTGGCTCTATTCCGAGTTTCTTTGGGCTTCTTAATAGTGCATCTGTTCCGTTGCTTTCCGACTACGCAGACCACATCAATTCTTTGGAGTAAAAAAACGGTAATATGCTGGTATTGGCGCACTGCGTTAAATAAAAACATAAAGCTGTTGCTCTAGCTGCTTTTCCTGCTTCTCATGATTATGATTCGGTATACTCAGTGCGGTTGAGTCGCAGGGTCAAGCATATTAAGCTAGCTTTACAATTGATTTATAGCTATAAAAAAATAATTAGAAATTTGTAATTTATTCCTGTCGGTCAATTAGCTAAACCATGTTCGAGAGCAAATCTAACCAATTCAGTACGGCTATTGGTTCCAGTCTTGCTAAATAAACGACTGACATATTTTTCTACATTACGAACGCTTGTATCTAAGCGTCGAGCAATTTCTTTATTCATTAATCCCTCAGCAACCAGATTTAAAACGCTTTGCTCCCTTGGAGTTAAGTCTATATTGAAAGGTGCGCTAGTTTGAGTAATTGCATTTTTTTGAGTCAGCAACGCTTCGATTCGAGCCATCTGAGAGGCTAATTCCGCTAAATCTGGGGTTTCCCCTTCCTCTACACTTTTAGTGGTCTTAGCAGCCCGACGAGCAAGCAAGTTTTCCACAATTGCGACTAATTCATCTGGGTCGAAGGGTTTAGGTAAATAAGCATCTACACCAGCTTGATAACCTTGAATGCGGTCACCGGTCATACCTTTAGCAGTTAAGAATATAACTGGTAATGTTTTGAAGCGAGTATCATCGCGGAGTTGCTTGAGAAATTGGTACCCATCTACTTGAGGCATCATAATATCGGAAATCACCAAATCGGGTGTATTCTGCTGCATCCAATCCCAAGCATCATTAGCGTTACTGGCAACTTGAACATTGAAATTACTAGTTTCTAAGTAATCTTTCACGGCTTCACGCAATCCGGGTTCATCATCTACCAGTAACAGTTGTGCTGTCATCTCAATTATCCTATATTGTACATTTTCCAATTTAGCGAAATTTGGTGACAGTTTGCTTATAGTTATTAGTGGTTAGTAGTTAGTAGTTAGTTGTTACGTATTTAATTTGTATGCTACTGGCGACCAAGATGGTCGCAATACGGTATGGAAGAGACTTATGTCTTAATGTCCTATCGGACACCTATCTCCATTTCAGGATACGCTAATGCTAAGGCTCATGCTAACGGACACTTTATTTAAGGTGGGGAAACGTAAAATTTTATCTCTGGAATAAACCGTCAAAACTAATAAGACAGATTACTACTTGCTACTTGTCACTCCTAACTGTTACTCAATAACTTTTCACCAAAACCGCATCTACTAAAAGAAAGAGTTTAGCTTAAAAACGCTGTTGTAAAATAGACATAGATGTATATGGGGGACTAGTTAACTGGTCATAGGTGCCTATAGAAACTATCTTTGGTAATCTCCAGGGTCTGAAACACAGTCAGCAAAAGCAATTGCAGCGACTGTACCACCAGCGCATACCGGCTGATAGTTTTACAACTCCGGAATTCGCTCAGCGACTGGCGGCTATTAGTACTGAAATAAATCAGCCAGTGTGTGCCTATCTCAACCGTCGCGGACAAGTGATTCGGGTTGGGGTAGGCACTCCGCGTAAGACCCAAATTCCGCTCACAGAACTGCCGCGTTATGGTGCGGAGAGACTTAGCGGTATCCGTTGTATTGCTACGCAGCTTAAGCCAGAAAATCCTTCAGATGGTGCTTTGACTGCTATGGCACTGCAAAGATTAGATGCTTTAATCGTACTTAATGTTACGGGAACTGGATTTCAACGTCGGGGTGGTGGTGCCACTGGATATGTAAAGGAAACTTATTTAGCACATTTAGCACCCCAAGATGCTCGTACCTTAATTACTAGCCAAACTTCTGGATTAGAAGAGACGGATTATTCTTCTCCTAGTTGGAGTATTTCACCAGCGATGAGTCTGGATGCATTGAGCAAACAAGACTTTTTAGATTTAGTCGAAGGGCTTGAAGAAGAATTTCGGCGGGAATTTGTTGGTAGGGAAGTCGATAGCGACCGTGACCGCGTTGTCATAGTTGGAGTCGTAACTCAAAAAGAAACTACCCAACAATTCCAAGATACCTTAGTAGAATTAGGGCGCTTGGTTGATACTGCTGGGGGAGAGGTTTTGCAGATGATGCGACAAAAGCGAACCCGAATTCATCCCCAAACAGTAGTTGGTGAAGGTAAGGTGCAGGAAATTGCTTTAAGCGTTCAAACATTGGGAGCCAATCTCGTAGTTTTTGACCGCGATTTATCACCAGCGCAAGTCAGAAACCTAGAAGCTCAAATAGGGGTTCGTGTAGTTGACCGTACTGAAGTAATTTTAGATATCTTTGCTCAACGCGCTCGTTCCGGTGCTGGTAAGCTGCAAGTGGAACTAGCTCAGTTAGAGTATATGCTCCCGCGACTAACTGGTAGAGGTCAGGCCATGTCCCGACTCGGGGGTGGTATCGGTACGAGAGGTCCTGGTGAAACTAAGCTAGAAACCGAACGTCGTGCGATTTCTCGAAGGATTAGTCGCTTGCAAAAAGAAGTAAATCAGTTACAAGCGCATCGAGAAAGGCTAAGACAAAGAAGACAACATCAAGAAATACCGACAATTGCAATAGTAGGTTATACCAATGCTGGAAAATCTACCTTGCTTAATGCTTTAACCAATGCTGATGTTTATATCGCAGACCAGTTGTTTGCAACCCTTGACCCAACAACTCGCCGTTTGGTAGTTCCCCATGCTGTAACTCAAGAAGCTCAAGAAATTCTAGTTACAGACACTGTGGGATTTATACACGAATTGCCAGAATCCTTAATGGATGCTTTTCGTGCCACTTTAGAAGAAGTCACAGAAGCAGATGGTTTGGTGCATTTAGTCGATTTATCTCATCCTGCTTGGCAGAGCCATATTCGTTCAGTCAGGGATATATTAGGACAAATGCCAGTAACACCCGGACCTGGGCTGGTAGTTTTCAATAAAATTGACCAAGCCAATAGTGAAACCTTAGCTTTAGCTAGGGAAGAATACCCAATGGCAGTATTTATTTCCGCAGACCAGCGTCTTGGTTTAGAAACCCTAAGAGAACGCTTGGGTCAGCTAATTCAATACGCAACTACTTCTGGGTAAATAATTGGAATTTAAAACTTAAAGAAATCCACGCTCCTGGGGAATTTTTCTTCAGGAGTCATTTTATGTTTGATAGAAATACTTACTCCTATCCCGCTTATTACGTTAACGTGAGTTCAAGTTAAGAGATTCACTATTAATAAGTAGCAAGTAGCGAGTAGCGAGTGAAGAGTAAAAACACAGCCACAAATAGTAAACGAGAGAGCAAATTTAATTTTCCGGAGACTAGATTATTCAGTGTTTTGAGCAATTACACTAACGAAAACAATATCCCGAACTCAGGTTAGGTAACGTAACGTCAGTTCGGGTTAAGGAATTAAATTCTAATTTTGGCAGCTGATTGATGGCTCAAACAACGTAATTACGTTTATAAATACTATTTTCAATCAACGATACAATAAGGGATTTAGCGATTACCCGAACTCAGGTTAGCTAGGAGTTACAAAGGTAAGTTTTTTAGTACATCCGGTTACTTCTCATCTCGAAAAGGCAAACCCTTTGACTGTTAATCTTTATGCATCTCCTAACTAATTACATTCGGTAAATACTAGGTATACCTACAAGGCTAAATTAATATATCAGTGTCAATACTGATGTATACCGTAATTAAACTGAAATATTATTAA